>CAYSVV010000024.1:0-8381 GCA_964434695.1 uncultured Methanosarcinales archaeon | reverse complement strand
CACTGTTTCCGCATCGGTTTTCTTTGCCATGTTTGCCTCAGTACTTGTTCTTCAGCGTCAGCTTCGGATATATGCCCAGGCTCTTCAGCTCGTCGAGCATCAGCTTGAACGCGTAAGCGATCTCAATGTCGTTGACCTCGGTGTTGTCTCCGCAAATCGGACAGTAGCGTTTGCGCTTGTATGGGTCGTGGATGGCTATGATGCCGCACGCCTCGCATACAGGCACGACTGTCTTGTCCGAGTCGAAGCGCTCCTTGAGGAGCATGCTCGCGCCGTGGGCGACGAACGTGTCCTTTTCCATCTCTCCCAGTCTGAGACCGCCTTCCTTGGCGCGTCCCTCGGTGGGTTGTCGCGTGAGCAGTTGTATCGGTCCGCGCGCGCGGCTGTGGATCTTGTTGGCGACCATGTGCTTTAGTCTCAAGTAGTACATGTTGCCGATGAATATGCGTGCCTGCAGCTTCTCTCCAGTCTCGCCGTTGTAGATGCTTTCGGTTCCGTTCTCGCGGAATCCGTGACGGGACAGTTGGTGGCGCAGGTCGTCCTCGCGTTCGCCTTCGAAGATTGTCGCGTCGATTTCCCTTCCCGCGAGCGCGCCGACCTTGCCTGCAACCAATTCCAGAAGATGGCTGACGGTCATACGCGACGGGATTCCGTGGGGTGAGAATATCAGATCCGGCTTGACTCCGCCCGCGGTGAACGGCATGTCCGCCTCGGGCACGATTATGCCGACGACTCCCTTCTGGCCGTGGCGGCTCGTGAACTTGTCGCCGATCTCGGGTGTCCTTGTCTCGCGCAGGCGCACCTGCACGAGCTTGTTGCCTTCCTCGTTCTCGGTGAGGAGCACGAGGTCGACCACTCCCTTCTCTCCGTGTCGCAGAGATACGCTGCTCTCGCGGCGCACGTTGCTCGCGAGCGAGTATTCTTCGAGCGAAGACAGGAACCTTGGCGGGCTGGTCTTTCCGATGACCACTTCGTTCTCTTCGACCTGCGCTTCAGGGTAGACTATGCCGTCTCCCTCGAGGTTGCGGTAGTCGCGCTCGGACTTGTATCCCTTGACTTCCTTGTCAGGTATCGATACTTCGTCCATCAGTCCTCCGCTGTAGCGGAGTTCCTCTGCCACGACAGGCCGGAAATATGTGCTGCGGCCGAAACCGCGCTGTATGCTGCCTTCGTTGATTATGACGGCGTCCTCCATGTTGTAGCCGCGGTAGCTCATTATGGCGACGACGATGTTCTGTCCGCTCGGGTGTCTCTCGTAGGCCGAGAGGTCGTGCGTTATCGTAGTGACAATGGGCTTCTGCGGGGTATGGAGCGAGTTGATATCCATGTCCATCCTGACGTCGAAGTTCGCGGCGTACATGCCGACGCTCTGACGCAGGTTCTTGCTTCCGATGATGACACGGGAGCTTGACATGTGGTTTGCATATGGGACAAGGCTTGTGACGAGTCCGACGACAGCCACCGGGCTTATCTCCAGGTGGGTGTGCTCGTGCGTGACCTCTTCAGGTGTCATTGCAACGAGCGTGTCTTCCTCTTCCATCGCGTCGAGATACTCGATCGCGCCCTGATCCACAAGGTCGTGCCAGGTTATCTCGTTGCGCTGCAATTGCTTGATGTGCTTGTCGTTGAGCACGGGCTGTCCTTCCTTGACCACGATGAGCGGCCTTCGCGCGCGTCCGCGTCCTGACTCGATGATTATCCTGTTGCCTTCCTTGTCAAATCTTATGTTGACCAGGTGAGGGAGCACTCCGCTGCGCCTGCTGTCGCGCAGCTGCTGCACGAAGTCGGGGGCGTTGTCAGCGTATCCTGTGAACTTGCCGTTGACGTAGATTTCACTCGTCATGGGTCACCTCCCTCATGCCGAGCTCGCGCATCGTGCGCATTACCTCGGTCTCGTCGGCATCGGTCGTGATGCTGGCGAGCAATGCGAGATTCTTGCGCAGACCGATGTTCGTTCCTTCAGGAGTCTCGACGGGGCAGAGTCTGCCGAAGTGCGTCGGGTTGAGTTCTCTTGCCTTGAAGTTCTCCTGCGTGGCGCTGAGCGGGCTCACTATGCGTTGCAGGTGGCTGAGCATGTTCAGGTTGTTGAGGCGCTGGATTCTCTGGCTGACTCCTTTGCGGGAACCGACCCAGTTTCCTGTCGCCATGCTGCTGTAGATCCTGCTGGTCAACAGCTTGTCGCGGATTATTACCTTGATGCTCGGGAACTTACCCCTCTTCACGAGGCGCTGGAAGTTGTAGAGCAGGTCTCCGATCAGAACCTTCAGGTTGACCCTGAACAGGTCTCCCAAAAGGTCGTCGCTGAGCTTGAGGCGCTTGTTGCCGTAGTGGTCCTTGTCGTCTATCGGGACCTTTTTGTTCTCGACCTGAAGGAACCGGTTCAGCATCTTGCACAGGTTCATGGCCTTGGTCGCGCGGAACTGCTTTCCGACTCCGACGTGGGGCAGAAGGTACTTGTTGATGATGTCATCGACGCGCTCGACACGGATGTCCTTGGCCTGGGTGATTCCCACTCGCTTGGCTATCTCGTCTATTGCGGTCTCGGAGTCCTTGATGCTGGCGAACTCGAACAGGTTAATCAGCACGTCGTCGTACTGCTTGTCGCCGCTGATGTTGCGCATTATATCCTCGTCCTTCAGCATGCCGAGGGCCTTGATGACGAGCATCAGAGGAACTCTCTTTATCCTCGTGAACGTCAGGTAGAACATTCCGTCCTTGCCCTTGTCCAGGGTGTGCGGTATCTTGTAGGATCCGGATTCCGAGAACAGCCTTGCGACGAGTTCTCCTGATTCGCGGACGACCATCACGACGTTGGATGCCAGGTCCTCGACCGTGACTATGGCACGCTCGGTGCCGTTGATTATGAAGTATCCTCCAGGGTCGTCGGGATCCTCGCCCTTCTCTATGAGCTCGTCGCGCGACATCTTGATCAGATGGCAGACGTTGCTCTTGAGCATCACGGGCAGTGAACCTATCTGCGTGACGAAGGATTCGCGCTGCACGTCGTTCACGTGGGCGCTGACCTCGATGTATATCGGCGCGGCGTAGGTTATCTTCCTGAGCCTGGCCTCGATGGGGTAGATGGGTCTCTTGCTTCCGTCGGCCTCGGTAATCTCTGGCTTGGTCACCCATATCTTGTCGAGCTTTATGCGGAAAGAATCGACGTTGGGTGGGATTATGGTGGGCTCAATCGTCTTGTTTTCCTCGACGATTTTCTGCAGCTCTTTGTCGACGAAGTTGTTGAAGGACGCGATCATGCTCGCGACCGGGCTGTGCTGCTCGAAATACTTCCGAATTAGGAGTTCACTGCGACTAGACACTGCTGACCCTCCTGTAGAATGCGGTTTCGCCCGCGTTCGGGCTGTTTCGCAATATCTTGATGATGTCCCCTTCTTTCACGTCAAGTTTGGCTATCGCCGGATCCTTGATGTTTATCTTAGGCAAATCCCGCGTGTTTACGCCGTACTTCTCGAGGATTTCTTTGCGTTCTTTCTCGCTTAGCTTCGCGTGTTTTGGCACGAGAACGTGTTTTGTAACGTCGATGTCTGCCATGGTTCAGTGGAATGGGGCGGACGGGATGTTCGGCCTTTTTGCGGCTTTCGAACCCGTGACCATCCGGTTAAAAGCCGGATGCTCTACCGGACTGAGCTACCGCCCCATGATCCTGTGGTTCACCCCCGTGTGATTCTTGACAGAGGAACACGATGCGATAGAACTGGTTATATGGCCCTGCAACCCGAGGTCCTCCCGTTAACGTCTTCACCCAATATATAAGGGATTACCAGGGGGAAAACAGGGGATTTATAAATATTGCGGGTTTTTGCACACTATTCAAGATTTTCAGCTCTTTTAGCCCGGTTATTTATTAATACTGGGCGCGCGTTTTCAGGTCAATGGGGATTAGGGAACTCCTGTTGTGTGGCTGTTTGGGCTTGTCGGGTTGCGTCATTGATAGTGCCGCGAGGCAAAATTATGCCACCCTGAAGCTGTATTCCGACAAGCCCGTGCCTGCCATCCTGGTGGAACTGCCTGATTTCAGCGAAATCTCCCTTGACAAGGTTTGGCTTCGTTCTCCGTCATACGAAGAGCGCGACGAGCTGGAAAGAAGGATTTACCGCCAGAAATTCTAAATAAAAAAAGAAAAAATGGTATTTACAGTTCGCCGTCGATTATCTGCTTGAAGGCCGCGAACGGATAAGCGCCCGCAATCTTCTGGCCGTTGATGAAGAATGCCGGCGTTCCGGTCACTCCATCGGTTTGTCCCTGGCTGAAGTCCGCGTCTACCTTGTCCTGGTACTTCTGGCTCTTGTAGCACTCGCTGAACTGGTCTTCGTCCAACTTCAGCGTCTTGGCGTAGCTCATGAGGTCCGCTTCTGTCAAGGCGTTCTGGTTCTCGAACAATATGTCGTGGTATTCCCAGAACTTGCCCTGCTCGGCGGCGCATTCAGAGGCCAGCGCGGCAGGCACTGCGTTCGGGTGGAAGCTCAGTGGGTAGTGTCTGAACACCAACGCCACGTCTTCACCGTACTCTTCCTCTATCTGGGCGACAGTTGGCTGCACTTTTGCACAGAAGGGGCACTGGAAGTCGCTGTACTCCACTATGAGTACCTTCGCGTCCTTGTCTCCCTTGATGTGGTCGTCGGCCTTAAGCTGTATGTTCGCCTTTGCAGGTCCTTCTCCTGTGGGGGCGGTAACTGTGTTGTCAGCAACCGGGGCTGCTGGGGCGCTCGGCGCGGTGGGGTTGGCCGTTACCAACGAATAGTTCAGGTATAGTGACACAATCAGCAATACTGCCAGCAGTGCGCAGATCAGCATCCATGGTAATTGGTCGTTCCTGTGTGTAGTGTGGTGTGCGTGATGCACGTTGTGGTGCACCGGCCTGTGCTCCCTCTGTTCAGGGGCTCTGTGCTCCCTGTGTTCCGGTGCATTTTGCTCCCTGTGTTCAGGGGCGTTGTGCTCCGGCACGTGCTTGTTGTGTTCGGGCACGTCGGTATCTAGAATATCGTCATCCATAATTAGACCTCCGGATGCCGACGCACTGATGTCTGTATAAAAGGTTTTTGCAGTTGTAGTGTTCGATGGTGTTTACATAACGGTGACAAGAGAATAGTATTTTCTGTGGTCCGTTAACGCCACGGCCGGGATTTGAACCCGGGTCGCACCCGTGACAGGGGTGCATCCTAGACCACTAGACTACCGCGGCTTTGGCGTTCGGCGGTTGAGTGTGCTATAAAAAGGTTTTCGTGCGAGTGGCTTGACTCCACGCAGTAGTGGCTATGAATCTTCTTATAAGATAGGACGGTTTTAGAGGGCATGACTGATCTGATCAGCATATTCACCCTGCTCGGCGGCCTTCTTTTTTTCTCGCTCTTGGCCGAGTGGTTCTTCGAAAAGACAAAGGTTCCTGATGTATTGCTTCTCATTGGTATTGGAGTGTTGATTGGCCCGGTCATGGGGCTGGTATCTCCGGACGTCTTCGCGCCGGTCAGCGTGTTCTTCATCACGTTCGCGCTGTTGTTCCTTGCTTTCGAGGGCGCTTTGGCGTTCGACATAAGGCGCGTGCAGAAGACGGTTCCTGGCGCCATAGAGCTTTCGATTTTCAACATCATTTTGAGCGTGGCCATATCTTTGCCCATAGGTGTTTTCATCGGTCTTTCCTGGGAGGCGAGCGTTCTCCTTGGTTTAATTCTCGGTGGAACCGCGGGTGAGGTAGTCAGCAAGCTTCTTGGCATTCACCAGGGGGAGCCAGCCACAGCGACCTTGCTTTCTTTGGAAGCGGCCATCAGCGACGTGCTGGCGGTCGTAGGCGTGGTTGTTTTCGCGAGCGTAGTGTCGATAATAGGGATAAGCGCGTCCGACATCGCGAGCCAGGTGTTGAGTACGTTCGCTGTCGCTTTGTTGATAGGCATATCTTTGGGTTTCGTCTGGACGCGTGTGCTGATACACAGCGCCACGACGCATGCGTATGTGTTGACGGTGGCGATGATGCTGCTGGTTTATGGCGCGGCCGAATTCTCGAAGTCCAGCGGTCCGTTGGCAGTGGTCGCTTTCGCGCTCGTGCTTGGCAACAGCAGGCGCCTGCTTGCTTTGCTTAAGGGTGGATCCGGAGAGACAGTGGTCACCACCGAGGCCAGGACGTTCTATACCGAGCTGGCTTTCTTGGTGCGCACGTTCTTCTTCATCTACACAGGTATCATAGCGTCCTTCGCCTCGCCCATGCTGCTTTTGGTCGGCGCCGGAATAATGATGCTGCTCCTGGTGTTCAGGCCGGTTGTCGTTAGGGTCACTAATCTTAGTTTCCTCCCGCCCAAAGATGTGAAGTTCGTGAATGTCGTTGTTCCCCGTGGCCTGGCTGCCGTTGTCCTGGCTCAGGTCGCGATGAGATATCCCATACGTGGCGTCGTGGTCTTGCCAACGATAGTGCTGAGCGTGGTGGTTGTATCGCTGCTTCTAACTGCATTGTTCACGTTCCTGTCCACGTCTAAGAAGAAAAGACGCAGAAAGAAGTGAACTCCCTCGCCACGGATTTGAACCGCGAACCTCCCGGGCTACAGCCGGACGCTCTACCGTTGAGCTAGCGAGGGATGCGTTGTCGCCATTCGCTCGCTTTATTAACGTTTCGTCAGAAAACTAGATAATTCACGGTGTATGGCCTTGCGGTGTTTCTGTTCCGGCACTATCAGGTGAACGCGGGGGCGCATGTGCCAGATTTGTCCTTTGGTCTTGATCTCGACCGCGCCGGTCAGAGTGTGCACCCTGTGATGGGTGACTTCCTTCCAGGAGGTGTGATAGCGTTGCCTGTGTCCGAGTATGGTTATCGTTTGCGAAACCCCTTCCGCGTTGGCCTCCCATTCTATCTTTGCGCCGCGCATCAATAGATAGTAGGTTCCGACAACAATCAGGGTGAGTGCCGCGGCCATCGCGAGATCGTTCGCGCCGACGTAAAATAACCATGTCGTCGCGAATAGAAGGAAAGCACCAAGGACAATCCAGCTGGTGAAATGCCAGTGTCGCGGCTTGTTGTGGGCGAAAGTGCGCAGGCCAATCAACGCTCCGTATATCGCGGCAACGCAAACCGTCAATACCATCGCACTGAAAAGAAACGAGCCTATTGATGGAGTCTCGAGCGCGAATTCCTGGCCGAACGCGAGTCCAAGGAGCACCAGCCAGAGCAATAGCATTCCCAGCTGGGCTTTCCGGACAGAATCGGAGATTACCTCCTCGTTGGCGTGGGCTATGGTCTCATAGCTCGTTCGCCACTTCATGCGCCGAAGCCGATTTGCGTCACGTTGCTCTTGACGCTGCTTATCCTGCCTGCCCTGCGTTCGAATTTAGCTATGGCCAGGGGCAGGTGTAGCTTGCCAAGGATGCTGAGTTTCGTGCGCAGTCTATAGGATACTGCGCGTTCCTCGTAGCGGTCGAGTTCGTGCAGGGTCCAGCGCACCAAAGTGCCGGAGTGGTCCTCGCGGACTACTTGAGGTGGCCGAAGCTGTCCGTGCTCGTGCACGAGCGTCGTTATCTTCGGCACCCTGTCGAGCACTGTGACGTTCTTGAGTATCGAGTTGCTGCGGTTCTTGACTTCTATCAGCACCTTGATGTCGGTGAGTCCGTGCTCGGTCGTGCCTATGACGACTGCGCGCTTCTCGACGACAACCGGGCTTCTTGTCGTGTATAGTATGATGCCTGCTATTATGATTATCAACACAATCACCAACAAGGGTATGTAATTTGTGGTTACCAGAACTGTCGTGGACATTCCAGGAGCGAGGGTGATGTCCCACGCGTAGTTTCCAGGTTCTATCCTGGCGCCAGGGTCGGTCTTTGTGAAGAGTCCGCTGAACCAGCCGCGGCTCTCGCGATAAGTTTGGGTCTTTTGCGCGTTGCCGTTGTTAGTAAGAGTGACTGTCTTGGTGTCAACTAGCCAGCCGTCCTCGACAGATGGCATCGCTGATATCTCTCCGTATTCATTTACTGAGAAATCAACGGCAGGTGCGTCGAATGTGTAGGTCGTGTTGCGCACGGTTATCACCGCTGTTGCGCGCACGCTGTCTTCCACTGGACCGGTTTTCGAGTTTATCGTGACCGGGACGCGTACAGTTGTTGTCTTGAGGCCGTCCACTTTGGTGGTGACGTCCTCGGTTACCAGGTCGCTTCTGACCTTGAGAGTTATGTCGTCGAGGTCCAACCGATTGAGGTTGGTTATGGTGTAGACGAACTCGGCGGGTTGCCTCGGGTCAACTGTCGCGGGGATTTCGGGCGTGATGCGCACGCTTGGCACGTACATGCCTTGCTCGTCTCCGCGGAGAAGCATCAACAGGCCTTTCTTGATGACCGTGTCGGTGCTTTGTGATCGTATGTGGAGGTATACCAGGTAGTATCCG
>CAYSVV010000023.1:0-8393 GCA_964434695.1 uncultured Methanosarcinales archaeon | reverse complement strand
CGGCGCCGGTTCCGAAAACCCGGTTCTTGAACAGTGGGATGTTTGCCCTTTTGGAGCTTTACGAAGCGTACGCTTGGTCGTGGACGGGTATGGATTGTCGCCGGTGATGCCGCAGTCATCGCGCCATATAACCTCGTGGACTTCCGACCCGGAAGGCCAAGCAAGGTTGCCGCTTCGAGCGAACTCGCTGGAATACGTGCCTGATGAGTTCCGTTACTTGAATGACGTCATCTTCTCGCAGATAGTCGAATACAGGCGGGCGATTAGACTCAGAGCTGAAGGCAGGATGGAGCAACCCGAAATACTACCTCGAACATTGTTCATGTCAACGGAAAGCCCGAAGGGAAATCTCGAATCAAAACTGAAACCAATTGTCGAAGTCCCGAAGAAGGAAACGCCGCAGAAGCCAAGTTCTTTGATGGATGGAATCTACGCGATGTTCGCGGCCGCGGTCAATTACCTGACAAGGAAAAAGAAGTAATCAACGCAAGATTTCCGCCAATTGACCAAAGCGTTCCAGAATGAAATCTGCCTTGGTATCAACCTCCACTAAAGGATGCGTTGAGAACGTCATAGGGTATCCGGCGCCATAGGCCGCCAATGCTGTCTTTAGCCCGACTTTCTTCGCTCCTTCCACGTCGCGTTCCATCTTGTCGCCCACCATAAGGACTTCCGATGCAGGCAGATCCAGCTGTTTCAACGCCTCCAGGAACGGCGCGGCGTCTGGCTTGAATTTGCCGGTGTCGTCGTTCGTGACTACAATATCAAAGAAATCGTCCAGACCCATCTCCACAAGCCTTAGCCAGGCCTGTAAACGTGGAGCGTCGGATATGATGCCGAGTTTCAGGCCTTTGCTTTTTAGCGTTATGAGCGTTTTGATTACGTCAGGATAGGGTTGTAGATGGCCGGCACGCATCTTTCTATACGCGATGACTGCGTGCGCGAGCTTGTTGTAGTCGACCGAGCCCTCGACATCCATAAGAAACTCGTCGAATATATGCTGGTTCTCGATGCCGAGCTTGTCGAAGAGCGCGCGAAGTCTCTCCACCGCCTGCTTTCTGTCCAGTTTCAGGCCTGAGGCGATCATGGCGTCAAGGGCGGCATCGCAGGCCGCTGTCTTCATCCGCATGAAATCTATCAGCGTGTTATCCAGGTCGAAAAGCACGGCTTTAACCATGGTTAAGGGATTCCGCCGGTTATGATAAATCTTTGCTCAAACTCGTCCGGGTTGTATTCTGGCGTAGATGCCCAGGCAAATCAGGCCGAGGGCGAACATCACTGCCAGCGTGCCGAAATTGTCGTGGATAATCTGTCCCACTCCATTCTCAAAGAAGTAATTCCCAGTAATGTTGGTTTCATTCATGGAGAACGCGGCTATGGAGAAAGATAGTAAGACCAGGACTATAATCGATACTACTGATATCGTGTCGTTGCCTCTTTTCAATTTGATCACCTTATGCTTTTACATCGCTGTTTTATTCATATATAAATTTTAGCGAGTTGGCGTCAGAATGCTTATAAACATAAACAACGCGAAAAAAGATAAACAGGAGACGTGACTCACGCTTATGCGACTGGCAGTATTGTTCTCAGGCGGAAAGGACTCGTTCTTCGTTCTGAGACTGGCGATGAAATACTCTGACGTGGCCTGTCTCGTCACCCTTGTCAGCGAGAACAAGGACAGCTATATGTTCCACACTCCTGGCCAGAACCTGCTTTCTGCGCAGGCAGAGGCTGTAGGCGTGCCGATAATACTGTACCCCACAAAAGGAGTCGAGAACGAGGAGCTTTCCGACTTGGAAGGCGCCCTCGCGGCGGCGAAGAGAAAACACCGCATCAACGGCGTGGTGACAGGAGCATTGGCGAGCACCTACCAGGCGACTCGCGTTCAAAAGGCCTGCCTTAAGCTAGGGCTGGCCTGTTTCAACCCTCTCTGGCAGAAAGACCAGTTGGTCCTTCTCCACGAAATGGTCGAGGACGGTTTCGTGGTGGCAATAAACGCGGTGGCGGCCGAGCCATTCGACGCAAATTGGCTGGGTGTCAGGATAACTGAGGACACGATCGACGAGCTTTCGTTGCTCTCGCAACGTTATCATATCAACCCGGCCGGAGAGGGAGGCGAGTACGAGACTTTCATCCTCGACTCACCTATACACAAGAAGCGCCTGTTGCCTGAAGACCCGAAAGTCACTTTCGACGGCCGTGCCGGTCGTGTCGAGTACGGCGCGCTGAAGCTGTTCGACAAGAAGACCGGCAAAGCCACGATTTGGAAGCCAAAATCACGCGCTCGCAAGAAATCCGCTATCCGGAGGTCAAAATGATATTGATTATCGAGACCTCCGCCGAAAAGCACACTCTTCATTTCTTCGAGTTCGTCAAGCCGTTGATCGACATAGCCGAGTCCACAAAAGAGACGGTGGACGTTATGCACTGGAGCGAAGTGGATGAAGAGAGGGCGGCTGTGGCGTCCCGGATAATATTGTGCGGCAACGGGCTGCTTGACAACAAGTCATTGTCTTGCCTGAAATCTTTCTCCTGGCTGGAGAAAACCAACGTCCCGGTGCTGGGCATATGCGCTGGCGCGCAGATAATCTCGAGATTCTTCGGTGGAAGGATATTCCCGAGCACGCGCATCGGCGTCAACAGGATAACCTTCCTCCATCCTGATCCATTGCTGAGCGCGATGAGCAAGTACAACGTCTACGAGCTGCATACCAAGCGGTGCACCGTTCCTCCTGGTTTCGTCGAGCTGGCCGAGACCGACATTCCGATGGCTTTCAGGAAAGCGGACGCCCCGGTTTATGGCGTCCTTTGGCATCCTGAAGTCATGAACAAGGAGATGGTGCGGGCGTTCTGCACCATGAACTGGCCTGTCTTCGAATCGCCGAAAGAGCTATCGCTGGTCGACGTGAAGGCTCCGCCTCGCAAATCGGTGCGGCCAAGGCTCCGGCGTTCCTAGAACAGCCAGGCGAGCAGTCCCAATATGCCCACGATTATGAAGTACAATCCCACGAACCATCTCAGGAATCTTGGGAACGCTATCACCAGCACTCCGAATATTATTGCCAGTACCGCAGATATCGGGCCGGTTATGGTCGCGAATAATGCCATGTTTTTCTCCTGCGCAAAATTGCGTCTTTTCTAGAAACGAGATGCGTTATCGCTACTTAAATTTGTGTTTAAATAAAATAAAAAAAGCGCCTTTCGGCGTAAAATGGCTTCTGCAAAGAGGCGAGCGAAGCGATCAGCAGGATGTACAGCAGCCTTCGCAACTTTCGCACGTCTGCTTCTTTTTTCCCTTTTTTGATTTTTGAGTTTCCATGAAATTGTTCTTTCCAACTGCTATAAGAAACCCTGCCATCACGGACTGGTGAAAAGCCGTTATAGGCATCAGAACCGCCTTCTGACTGGCTTTTACCGGTTTGTGGCTCAGCAGATTCGGCGTTTTAGCGCCTCTGTTTGCGTGGTGCCTAATGGTTTTTCCTGATTCATTTCTATATTGATATTAATTCACATTTTTAAAACGAAACGCAGAATAATGGTGGCGCGGTAATCGCAGAAATGGTCGCACTCGAAATAGGCAAATTATCGCTGGATAACAATCTAGTTCTTTCTCCGATGGCAGGTTATACCGATGTCGCGATGAGGGTGCTTTGCCGAAGGGCGGGCGCTGGAATGGTCTTCACCGAGATGGTGCATTCTACTGCCTTGCTGCATCGAAACGCCAAGACGTTGGCCATGACTCAGATTCTTGACGAAGAAAGGCCGGTTTGCGTGCAATTGTTCGGGACAGAACCATCTCAGCTAGCTACATCCTGCAAGGAACTGAATGACGAATTCGACGCGTTGAGCGTGAACTTCGGCTGTCCTGCCCAGCAGATAAAGGCAGCGGGCTGCGGGGCGGCGCTCCTGGACAAGCCGGACAGAATCGCGGCCATAGTGTCATCATTGAGGAAATCGACGGAAAAACCGTTGATCCCGAAGATGCGCCTGGGAAACTCAGGGCGCGCGGATTATGTGGGTATCGCCAGGTCGATGGAACGGGCAGGAGCGGACGCCTTGATAGTCCACGGAAGGACAGCGTCCCAAGGATATTCCGGCAAGGCGGATTGGGCGGCGATAGCGGAGATAGTCGACGCGCTTTCCATCCCGATCATCGCCAACGGCGATGTAGTCGACGGAAAGAGCGCCAACGAGTGCCTTGAGATAACCGGAGCCGCCGGGCTGGCCATAGGAAGGGCAGCTCTTGGCGATCCTGATGTATTCCGACGCATTGATGTGTTCCTTATGGATGGTGTCGAGTCCGAGATGCCGACTGACCTCGAAAGAGTCCGCGTTTTCAAGGAATACGTGGATCAGGCGGGAAAGGCAGGAATATCGACGAGTTCCATCATACAGCAGGCGATGCAGTTCACGCGCGGAATGAAGAACGGCGCGCGCATACGGGGTCATCTCGGCAGCGCGAAGAACGTCAAGGATGTCTTGGAGACGCTGAGAAAGTCTTTTGATTGAGATTACGACGCTTTCCGCGGGGTATCGTTGTCGTCTGTGAAGATGTCCGGCGCTATGACGTTCGGCATCCTCGAAAAAGGAGTCGACGACTTGGCAAGGTGCTCGAGACTTATGGATTGCGCGCGCTGGCTTCTCCGGTCATAGCTTATCCTCGGTCCCTTCCGCAGATGGTCGGACGTGCTCATCACCCCGGGCGCGAACAGGTTTCCTTGTTTTCCGTCGATAACAAAATATGCCTTCAACGTCTCGCCATCGGACCTGGGATGCACGTTCACAAAATCCGCCTTGCGGAGCCGCTCGACGCCCAGCCATATCTCGTAAACCGGGCTGTCCTCCTTGCGAGGATCCACGTCGGTGCGTTTGATGACGGCATAATGCGTTCCTGAGCCGTCACGAAGAAGAGCCGAGATGACGCTCTCGCCGGGCGCGTCATGGAAATATGCCTTGCCTTCCTGGTAGACTATCCTCATGTTGCTCAAGAATCGACATCGGGATATAAACAGATAGGAAGCTTTATAAACCACCGGTCAGGGCAAGGAATATACGGGTTGGTAGCCAACCGCGCGAGGAAGGATACGTTTTCTTCCTCACGGAAGCACTGCTTCCGCACGAGCCAGGATATCATGTTCGAGCCACAAGGACATCCTCATTCTGGCCAGCTTCGGCTGACGCGACTATCACCGTAGATGACGTGGCAGCATAGGTGAAAACAATGGATAGTGAAGTAATGGGAGCTCCTGAAGAAGCCCCGCAAGACATCAAGGAAGACAACGACAATATCAAGGAAGACAACAAAGATTTCAAGTCACTGGGCATATCTCCAGAATACGTGAAGACGCTCGAAAGGATGGAGATAACCGTCCCTTCAGTGGTGCAGGAAGAGGGAGTGCCCCTCTTGTTGGCAGGCAAAGACCTGGTCGTAAGAAGCAAGACCGGAAGCGGAAAGACGCTGGCCTTCCTCCTACCCATCCTCGAAAGGATGGACCACACGAACAAGGCCTTGCAGTGCATAATAATGGCGCCCACAAGGGAACTCGCCGACCAGATACTCAAGGAAACCAACAAAGTCGCGCCGCATACCAAGGCGGTGGCGATTTACGGCGGAGTCGGCATAGAGCCCCAGACAGCCGCCCTCAGAAAATGGGCGCAGATCGCGATTTGCACCCCTGGACGTTTATTGGACCATATGGAGCGCAGGACCATAGTGCTCGATAACGTGAGGTTCGCGGTGCTCGACGAGGCAGACAGGATGCTCGACATGGGATTCATAGACGATATCCGCGACATCCTCGCGAAATTGCCTGTCGAAAGGCAGACTATGCTCTTCAGCGCCACCATGCCTGAGGCGGTGGTCAGGATATCGCAGGAATTCATGCGTTCCCCAGAGTCGCTCATACTGGAACAGGATGAGGTGACTGTCGAGAAGATAAGGCAGCGCGTGCTCGGACTTGGCCAGAGGGACAAGCTTCCTACCTTGATGAAGATACTCAGAGAACGGGAAGTTACCCGCGTTATGATATTCTGCAATACCAAGAGCTGGGCGAGCCGACTCGGAGAAATCCTCGAGAGGAAGCGCATACCGCTCATGGTGATACACAGCGGACTCACACAGAACAAGCGCAACAGCGTGATGGAAGACTTCAAGCGTGGCAGGGTAAGGGTGCTTATCTGCACCGACGTGGCTGCTAGAGGTTTGCACATCGACGATGTCTCCCACGTCATAAACTACGATCTGCCCAAGAACCCCAAGGACTACATCCACAGGATAGGACGAACGGGAAGGGCGGGCGCCGAAGGAGACGCCATAAGCTTCATGACGACCGCTGACGAGCCGTTGCTCAGGAATATCGAGCGCGAGATACACCAGTACCTCGCCGTCGAGATGCCTGGCCAAGGCCAGGTCCAGCGCGAGAAGTACGACCTCGCCAGCTCCATGGAAGACACGGGCATGGGCGGACCGTACACAAAAGAAATCAAGCAACGCATGAAGGACAACTCGCTTCCTGCGGAAGTGCAGGTAGCAGCTGAATCAGTGGGGAATAGCGAATGGGACAAGTGGGATTAGAACCTTGGAATACGGATGAATTGCTGAAAGAAGAACAGCTGCGCGTCTCGCACAGGCTGCGTGACCTGGGACTGCCTTACATGACTTTCATGCCGAATGCCGGTCCGCATAACCCTCCTACTTCAGCGGAGAAGGAGTATGGACTCCAATGCGCCATTGACGCGTATTGCGCCACTATCAGTGGAGATCCCCTGCAGGAGGACGTCTCTTTCATAGAATCGCTAATCAACGCGCCTCTTAGCGACCTTTCCAAAGTGGCGATGCACGAGATAAAGGATCGCATAGTGCCATCCACCTACGAAGAGCACGCAATCTGCAGATTGTTGTCAATCTGGCTTTCCGGAGACAATCTGAATTGGAGCGCGACAAAAAGCACGGCTGACTTCGCGAATTCGCGGCCGAAGGTACAGCAGGCCATGAGGGGGCTACGAAGAGCGAACGAATACATTGACAGCATAGTATATCCTTCCTTGCACGTCAACGGTATCCAGCCCGCGTGGCAGGACTGCCTCGCACAGGCAGGAGTGACTCTGCGCGGAAAACTCGACTTTGCAGAGCAATCGCTTGATGATCTCGGCATAATGCTTAAATACCAATCCGGCGCAGGCGACTGACACGAGCCCATGGTTCAGTGGTAGAACGCCTCGTTGACGTCGAGGAGGTCGCCGGTTCGATTCCGGCTGGGCTCATCAGAGAACAGACGGCCCGGAAACTCGTTTCCGACTGCCGGCTGGGCTCAGTATTCTTATATGTTCATTTTAGCTTCGCCAGCTATGCTATTATCCTCTGCCGAACGTTCTCCGGAATTCTTTCTATAACTCATAATAACCGCAAGATTTATGTAATACTTATGTATAATGCCTGTATAATGGCCATAGAGACCACGGTGCGCAGGTGGGGCAACTCCTTCGGCGTGGTCCTGCCACGGGATGTCCTGAAGGACAAGCAGTTGAAGGAGAACGACGTCGTGTTGCTGGAAATCGTGAAGAGGGCGGACTTTCGTGATGTCTTCGGCAAGATGAAGCGCAAGTCCAGCGGCCAGAGGTTCAAGGACGCCGCGCGGGCGGGCTGGGGATGACGCGCGCATTGTTCTTCGACAGTTACGCGTTCTTCGAGATTCTCAATGGAAATCCGGCATATTTGCCCTATGCCCAGGACGTCGCGGTGATGACGACGCGCTTGAATCTCATGGAATTGCATTACTGTCTTCTGAGATTGCATGGCAGGAAAACGGCCGATGCTGCTTTCCGAAGATTCCTTCCTCACTGCGTTCCCATAGGGGATGATGATATCCTTGAAGCGAACATGTTCAAATTAGAGAATTCCAGGAGGAAACTCTCCTACGTGGATTGCATAGGTTACGTGATAAGCAGGAAACACGGCATCCGGTTCCTCACGGGAGACCGGCAATTCAAGGACGCCGAAGGAGTCGAATTCGTGAAGTGATTAGGATTCCAGGCACTTCTCGAGTTCGCGTTGCTTGAGCTTTTCCTCTAATCTTGTCTTTCTTTCCGAGCTGCAGGTCATCAAAGACGCCTCGAGCATCCAGGATAGCAAGGTATTGAAACCGCCGAGCGCGTTCAACGCCTCTATCCGTCCATCTATCGAAGTGCCGGTCGCGATTTTCCTCAACAACCCGCGAGCGGCGCCGCGCACCGCCTTGCTCTGGTCGTGGCGGTAAATCTTGCGCAATGCCTCGCAGACAAAGCCGTAGTCGTTCGAGCCGTGGACGTAATTCTTGATCATCCTGCGCCTAAGACGTGGATCCGCGATATATCCGTACTCGTCGGTGAGCTCGCCCAATGGATTCGGTAAT
>CAYSVV010000022.1:0-8558 GCA_964434695.1 uncultured Methanosarcinales archaeon | reverse complement strand
CGCTCCCGTCTACTTCGAGGACCACGCCAAACGCGCGGTCGAGACCGCGGTGCAGATGCAATCCGCGTTCAAGAAGCTCGCCTCCAAGTGGAAGAAGCAAGGAGTGCCTGTAGTCGGCCTCGGCGTCGGCATAGACTCGGGCCACGTCGTCATAGGACCGATTGGCGGAGAACAGCGCTCGAGCTACACCGCCATAGGCGACCACGTCAACACCGCGTCGCGCCTCTGCGGCGCCGCCACCGACGGACAGATTCTGATAACGGACGAGACCTACGGCCAGGTACGCAGTCGGGTGCTGAGCAGGTTGCTCGCGCCCCTGACCGTCAAGGGCAAGAGCAAGGCACTTACAGTGCACAACGTGACCGGCCTGAGGTGAGCGCATGCTCTACCACTGCACCGCGTCTCTCGGACCGCTCCGTCAAGCGATAGTTGTCTGTCCTTTGCTCAAGTTCCACGCGCCCAATCCCACACCCAGAGTGTGGCGCTATTGCCGCGACCGTCTGGAGAGATATTACAATTGGCGCAGCAGCATTAACTCCGACGAGCAGAATGCTGTGATGCGAGAGGAAGAACGCAACCTATTCGTTTTCTTCTCCACGAAAATGCAGAACGCAGTGGCAAGGATCGAAGAAGGCAAACCCCAGATAGTCCTGGGCTGCGACATTCAGGGCACGGTGCCTACGTATGGAACTTTGCCCGCCTTGCCATCACAGCACTACACCCGAATTATGCCCCTCGCCGTGGATCTTCAAGCCACGCTCAAGGAAGTACATTACGACAACATTCCCGAGGGACTTGTGCGCGCAGCCATGGAGATAGGCAATTTAGAGGCCGAAGTAAGGAGGCTGGCAGGTTCGCAATGAGCGCCATTAGCGTCAAGGTCGCGTTGAAGCTTGCGAAAGCCCATTACGAGGACATATTCGAGCTATCTCCTGGGAAAGAGTTTCCTTTCGCAGGCATACGTCCGGAGAAAGGCGTGGAAATCGCGGTTCTTGAGAACGACACCATGCTTCTTCCGTTCAAAATTGCCGATACCAATCCCGCGAGGAAGTTGTATTGCGCTTCTTTCGGGACCGGCCTGATGGTCTACCGTCATGCATATCCCGAGGCGCACCCGGACGCGTCCGAGCTTTTCTGCAGGTACAACGCGCTTATGAACCTGCAGGAAGCCAGGAGTGGGCTTGTCCGGAATGAGGAACTCGCGATTGAAGCCTTGATGTTCATGGATGAATACACGAGATCATCCAGGGCGCTGGAGTTCGCATCGAGATTAACCCGACAGAAATACACGTTCCCGATGACCGAGGCGGAAAAGCACGGTCTCGAGAAGAAAATAGCGCACGGTGAGTTCACCCGCGCCGAGCTCACCGCTAACTACATCTACCATACCGCTGCGGATTTGGAGTACACAAAGGATGTCGCGGAAAGGATGCTTGCCGAGACGCCCGGAAGCCTCGCTTTAAAAGTGAAGGACCTGCGCTGGGTGAGTTCCGCAACACATTAATAGAATCAACAGCCAATAGCCTTGATGAAGACGTATCAGGAGCCAGGGCGACTGCTCGCCAATCTGGGCGATGAGTTCTCTTTAATGCTCAATAGGACAGGAATCTATCATTCGGATCCTGGCAAAAGGTGGTACCTACCCCCGACCGGGATGCCCCACCCGATGAACATCGAGTTCGGCAGGCTTTATCCCCATAGGGAAGGCAATCACGAGCCCATCAAGCCAGAGGAAGAGGACAGAATCGTTGACATAAGCTCCCGGTTCATAACCGAGATACGCCGGCAATGCCGCGAGCAATCAGGATGGGCAGGCAGGGTGTTCAGCCCGCATTCTTTCGACGTGAAGAAACTCGTCACCGGCAACGGCACCGCCCAGGGAATATATTCTAAAGTAGCCCAAAGAGTTGGCCTCACCCCCATTATCTACATGAACGGGAAAACTGATCCCTTTGGGAAAGGCAACGCCCTTCTTTTCGACACCGTGATACGTACAGGAGAGACCGCGCTGCAATTGATCAACGGCTGCAGGAGGCACGGTTTGAGAGTCAGGCATTTCGCGACTCTTGTGGACCTGCAATACGGAGGCAGGGAATTGCTGAAAGAAAGGCGCGGGAAGGTCACGCTCTATTCGCTCATATCGCGGACAGACTGCAAGCTAATGGATTACGAGGGTGAGAACCCGACCATTGATCTGGAGACCGGAAACAAGCTCACGAAATACCGTAACCTGCCCGCTCAAACGACATTCCTGATAAGCACGATGTTCGACAACAGGAAACAACTCGGCGACGTTCTTATTCCCACTAGGGGAATGAGCCTGGATGAGGCCGTGACGCGCATGATAATACGACTTCATTACGAGGCAGCCACTAGCCCTACGATAAACACGACAGAAGTATACCACGAGGGAAGGATGTCTCCTTTGGAGATGCGCCGTATAGACACGATGTTCATCCCATTGCACAAAATCGCGCTGGACTTCTTCAAGGAAAGACCTCCCTGGCTCGACAATTTCGAGAAATCAGTGCGTAACAATCAGATACGGGAAGGCACTGGCCTCAGCGCCGCGGGATGCCCCGCCGCCAGGGAAGGCATGATCAAAAAGTTAGAGCTCGCCGTGATAAGATCCATGGGCAGTAACCGCCCGCCCTATCGAATCTTCCTGTAACCACCTTCTTACTCGACACCGCTGCTGCAAAAGATACGTCGTGAAACCAGTGTTATTGCGAGTCATATTCGACGACAACAATCGTTTTAATAGACAATGACGATGCCATCAAAAAAGCGGGTGTGGCAGGCGGGAGGGTGGCGAGGCCCTTCCGTCTGTCCTACTTTTCAAATAACGTCATCATCCGGAACGACTGAACCAGACTTGCCCGCCTTCAGTTTCTTGGAATCACAACAGTACTTAACCAAGCACGGGACCGAGCGAATATTAGATTTATATTACATATGAAAAGAAAGATTTATATGTGTAATATGAATCTAACATAGTATGGCGCGCAAGAAGAGCAGTTATCGCGAAATGGAGGATGCAACGGCATATGCGCTGGTGCAGTACGCGTTCTTCAGCTTCCCGTCCAAATCCATGACACTTAATGATCTGACCCGAATCACGGGCACGACCAAACCCACTGTGATACTGGCAGCAAGACGCCTCATGGAAGAAGGATTCCTGACTAAAAGACAAATAGGCAAAGCATGGTTGCTCGATGCCGACCGTAAGCACCCCTATTTTGTCATAAGGAAGATTCCTGAGAACCTCCGCCTCATTTACGGAAGTGGACTGATAGACGAAATACGGCAGCGTTGGCCCGGAGCAAAATCCATCACTCTTTTCGGAAGTTATCGTAACGGAACGGACGATGAGCAAAGCGATATCGACATGGCCGTGGAGTTGGCAGGCCAGACCAAGCCAGAACGCGTGCCGTTGCCACCGATGACAATGATGGGATATCGAAGGAACGTGCCCGTTAACTGCTTTGTCTATTCCCGCAAGAACGTGGACGGAAACGTATTCGCGAATATAGCGAATGGCATAGTGCTGGACGGATTTCTGGAAGTGCGCCCATGACCATAAGAAAGATCAACCCGGATCCCATCATGGCCCGATCCCTGCTCGACGAAGCGGAACGAGAGATGCGCACCGTGCTAATGTTTCCCGCAGATGACCGGCACGCGGGCATAATCATCAAGACGATTTATGATTGCTTCCAACAAGCGGGTGACGCCCTGCTTCGCGCCAGGGGACTCGAACCACGAGACCATCACGTTTCGATGGATGAGCTCGAACATATGACAGTCAAGACACCACGGCCGTTGCAGACCATACAGAACATAAGGAAACTTCGCAACAGCATCAAGTACGCGGGTTTCAAGCCGAGTGTCGAAGACACCCAGGACGCGATTGATTACGCGAAAGCGTGTTGGCCAGCAGTGCTCGCAGAAGCGAGAAAAATCATCAAGGCGAGATGACTGGCCAGACTAGTCTTCTTCCAGTTCCTCAACACCAGCCGACTTGCCCGCCTTCATCTTCTTGCTTATGCCGAGCTTTTTCTTGCACGAGCCGCACTCGAAGACCACCGCGGGCACGCCTTCGAACGTCCTGCGCTTGTACGGCACCTGCGCCTCGCCCTTCTTCTTGCAATAAGGGCAGGTGTACTGTATGTTGCAGGTGAGCGTGTCCTCGTATTCCTGTTTCTCGACAGTGTGTTCGCACTCCGGGCAGACGTATTCCTTGGCGCGGATCTTGACTGATCCGTCCTTGCCTCTTGGCTTACCCATAAGTCCGTTTTTGCATTTCGGGCAACTTTCCCTCAAAACCCAGGCGACCGCCTTGCCCGAGAAATCAGGGCCGATGGCACGTCGAGTGAAATAGACACATTCATCCATTGAATCCGGAAGCGAAAGCATAGATACACCTCTCTGCCCTGCGGACAATTCTCTGGTTAAAAAGGATTGCGGTCAGACCAACAGAAACCCGCAGCCTTGTTCCAAATGGAATTTCGTGCGTTCAGACTGAAAATACCTCTAAGTTTCTAGCATAATATCGAATAATCTCCGAAGCCAACACATAATCAAACACATTTTCCGGAATTCCTCCGATTTCTCGTCGGAAAGTCACTTTAAAGCAGATATCTGATTGATAGACTGAGCGGGCGAGGGAGTAAGAAAATGAAAGACTACGTATTCACAAAAGATGCTGTCAAGCTTTTTACCAACCGGTTCGGTCTTAGATTATCTGAAAAAGACAGCAATCAAATAGACAAGATAGAAGATGAGCTTATTGCGGATGTTTCTCCTTACCTGACCCAAGAGTATCGGATAACAGTACTGCCAAATCCCAATGCGCCCCTGACCGAGAATAGAGCACTTTACCTTGATGACGTTCATTTCGGCAGACCGAATACTTCTTTCAGCGTCACAAGGACTTTGCCGTTCGAGGATCTGGGAAACAGGTTCAAATCCGAAAAGATACTGCAGAGAGCAGAATCCGATTCCCTAGAAGCGCAAGTAAGAAGACTCAAACACAGAAATTACGATGTAGTTGACATAGGCATATTCTCAGGAAAGACCATGCTTGAACAACTCAATCTGCTCAGAAACCAAGGAATCAATATAGACTGCCTTGTTGTCGCTCTGGCTGGCAGGAACGCCCTGCAAAGCGCGAATGGCCGCCAGTATCTCATCGACCCACACACAAAGGAATCTACCGGAATAGAGGTCAAGGTACCGACAGAACGAATCTTTGATTGGGGCGAATGGATAGAAGTCCGAGACTTGATTGGTCTTGATGGCAGGAGCATCAAAAGCGCAGGCAGGACGTATGAATGCTATTCGACTTGCCTGAACGAACAAGCTAGCATCCCCGATCGGCATTGCGCGGCCGTAGCTGAAAAAGCGGCCTGCGCTTTCGAAAGAATCAAGGGAATTGTCAGTCCATACGGCCTCGCTTGGCAAGACACCAAAGTCGAACAAGCCGGCAGGCGTTATGTTTTGAGGACCGTACTAATGAACAAACAGATTATGGAGGCACCATGAAAGACAAACAAGAACTCAAGGATAGATACAAAGTCAACGCGATCATAGCAATCTCGGGTGGTTCTGATGGCAAGGCGGGGAAGATACAAAGTATGGTATCCGAAACGATCCTTCGGCTAAAACCATACCAAGTTGCCATCCTAGCTGGTGCGACTGTTGGAGTGCCGGCCTACGCCGTAGAGTCCGCCAAGTTCCACAATATTCCGATAATAGGAGTGCTACCTGAGAAAGGAGCCAGCAGAGCGATTGGAGGACTTGATGAGCTAATAATCTGCAAACCCCGCGTAGGGACGTCGCAATGGGGCGATGAAAGCGAAGCTTTTGTCAAGCTCTCCGATGGAATGACTTTATTCGCCGGAGGGAACGGCACGGCCATTGAGTTTTACCACGCCATGAAGATCAACCAGAGTGCATTGAGCAGGGGCAACCTACCCATCTATGTCGCGCCAATGGCAGGATTAGGTGGATTTTCGGACGACATATACAACAGGATAATTCCCGGTTACATCGAACCCTCACTGCCCGATAAACCGATTAAGACACCGGAACAAGCAGTTGATTTTATTGCAAAGAAACTGAATTTGAGGTGACCATGGCAAGACAAGAATTCGATATTGCCAAAGGAGTGAAGGATTGGTATGGTAAAGACGCTATGATCAGGAATCACATAAGGCAAGTATTGCGTACGGTCTTTGAACGCTACGGGTATAATCCAATTGAAACTCCGATGATAGAGCGCCAGGAAACGCTCGCATACAAGGGAGGAGGAGAGATACAGAAAGAAGTGTTCCGGCTCAAGGACCAGGGAAACAGGGAATTGGCCCTAAGATTCGACCAGACCGTTCCATTGGCCAGGTTTATCTCTTCACACAGCGAAATAAAGATGCCATTCAAGCGATATGCGATTGGAGAGGTTTTCAGGGACGGACCTACGCAACCGGAAAAGGGACGATATCGCATATTCACGCAGTGCGATGTGGATATAGTCGGAATCAAGGATATGGCCGCAGAAGCGGAACTTTTGGCGCTCGCGCAGGATGCTTTCGAGGCGCTGGGTCTTGGTGGAGTCGACGTGAAAATCAATAACCGCAAACTTCTTGATGGAATTCTGGACTATGCCGGAGTCCCAAAAACGGCAAGAGTCAATGCGCTCATCGCGCTGGACAAGGCTGATAAAATAGGAATCGAAGGAGTACAACAGGAACTTCTCGGTCTGACTGACGTGGATAGTGGCGCGATGCTTTCCGAGGACACATTGCATCAAGTCATCTCAACCTACAGGTCAGGAGGGTCGCTCGAAGGAATGAGTGACCAGGTCGCAAAAGATGTCGGAACCGCTGGCTTCGATGAAATTCTCGCCTACGCCGCCACGATGAAAGAACCGGAATTCGTTGAGACTTTAGTCAACTACAAGAGACAAGGTGAATTGGTGTTAACCCCTGCAGCGGTGGAGACGCTAATTTCAGTAGTTAATCCCGAGGAAGATAACCAAAAAACATTCGCCAAGCTGGACCGCATAATCTCGTCCGACCGAGGGCGAGAAGGCCTTGCCGAGATTAAGACACTTCTGGATTACGCAGAACGCATGGGCCTTGACTTCGTCAAACTCGACCCCTGCCTCG
Source organism: uncultured Methanosarcinales archaeon (assembly GCA_964434695.1). Lineage (GTDB taxonomy): Archaea > Nanobdellota > Nanobdellia > Woesearchaeales > ARS49 > CAYSVV01. The sequence continues at coordinate 1,392 of CAYSVV010000022.1, read as the reverse complement.
CTAGAGGACTGGATTATTACACCGGCACCACCATCGAGGTATTTCTACAAGACAAGGAACGCCTTAATTCCGCCATTCTTGCCGGAGGCAGATACGACAACATGGTTGGTGATTTTTGCGGCGGAAATGAATTTCCTGCGGTGGGATTCAGTTTCGGTCTCGAGAGGGTGGCCATGGTGCTGAATGAATCAACAAACATAGGTTCAACCCCTGCACAGGTATACATGGTACCACTTGGTGAAACCATCAACGACTGCCTGCGCATCTGCCATGATTTGCGAAGGAAGGGCATCAATGTCGATATGGAGATGAACAAGCGCAAGCTAGGCACTTGCATTTCCTATGCGGAGCAGGCTGGCATACCTTTTGTTGGCATTGTCGGCTCGAACGAAGTTTCTGCTGGCAAAGTGACCCTTAAGGATCTCGCCAATCGTATTCAGCAGCTATCAACGCTTGATGATATGGTACGAGTGATTAAAACTCACTAGGACTGCGCGAATCACCCGATTGTGCGCGACACGCATCCAGCGCCTGCCTTACCGCGCCGGCGGCGTCCGCTGCAGCGAAACATTTCAATCGTTTACGCCCATCGATGAAAGTGTTGGCTAGTTTCTCCGCCCATCCTCCTGTCGTGGCAATCGTCACTATTGGTATATTGAGCTGGTACGCCATGGCCATCTCAGTCAGCGTGCCTGAACCACCTGCTATGACGATTATTGCGTCGCAGCTGTTGATGAGTACGAATTCCCTGCCCCCTCCCCGTTCAAGACCCGTAGCAATGATGACATCCGCATCGTCATCAAAAACCTGCTTGCCAGTACCATATGTCACGCCAACGGTCATTCCGCCAACGCGCCTAGCACCCCTTGCTGCGACTGTCGATAAAGAGTCATAGTCTTTCTCTGCGCCATATACCGTGATATTGCCGCTCTCGGCTATTAGCCGCCCGACTTCCTCTGCTATGCTCTCGATATCATTTGTGTAGTTGAGGTCGGCCGCGCTTCCCATCACTCCGATCTGTAAACGTCTCATCTTCTTCCCTCCAATTCTGCCAGGATTTCCGATAGCGGAATCTCCTTGTAGGCGAGCAGCACAACGATAAAATAAAGCAGGTCGGCAGTTTCTTCCACAAAACGCGCCCTGTCCTGTTCCTTCGCCGCGATTATCAGTTCCACTGCTTCCTCGCCTAATTTCTCGATCAACTTATTCTCTCCCTTTGGATCTTTGAACAACGAGCTGGTGTAAGATTTTGGCGACGGATTGCGCTTCCTATCCAATGCTATATCGTAAAGAAAGCCCAATGAATATTCTCTATCCCCAAAGCAGGACCATTTGCCCGTGTGGCATCCAGGACCTATTGTCACCACCCGGAATAGCAGCGCGTCATTGTCG
>CAYSVV010000021.1:0-8633 GCA_964434695.1 uncultured Methanosarcinales archaeon | reverse complement strand
AAATCAATTAAAATGCGTGTGGAATAGGCAAAGTTCATAAACCAAGAGCGCAGTATATGGTTATGGATTGGTGGCGATTATTCTTCATACTGGTGATCGTGGTATTGTACATACCGATGGTCTTCCTTGGAGCCAACGTCTTCTTCGACAAGTACGGTCCTAACGACTACTATCGCTTTGACAAGGACTGCTACCGCCAGATTGGCGGCAACGAAAAGCTCAACGCGAGCGAGCAGGCCCAGATAGATGAATGCCTGGCTGAGCAGCAGGAAGCCTCTGCGCAGTACGACAAGGAGAGGCGCGCATATGAAGGCCAGAAATATGTGACCATCACGATATTCAACCTGTTGATGATAATAATAGCGTTGCTCTGGACATCCCTGAACGACGTGGCGATGACCGGGCTGTTCCTTGGAGCGGTGTTCACCACCTTCGGAGCAACCCTGCGCTACTTCAACAGCAACAGCAAGATAGGGTTCGGGATATTGGTGGTCACCTTCTTCCTAGTGATATTCGGGGTCAGCAAGAAGTTGACCAAGATATTCAAGCCGCACAAGAAGTGATTAAGTCAACGCGCTTTCTTGACGACTTCCTTTGCCGCGTTTCGGGACCATCCTTTTGCCACTAGTTCATCCTCGACTTCCTCTGGCTTCTCGCCAGTGCCCATCCTATATTTGGACAAGTCGACGGCCTTCTGCAAGGTCTGCTCCCTTGTCAACGGTTTCGGTCGGTGAGTGATCAGTAGCGTTCCCGCGACTCCTGCCAGCGCAAGGAAGACAAGCAATGCTATCACGCCTGTTCCTATGTTCGATGATTTCGGTTCCTCGGGTGGCAACGCAGGCATCTGTTCCTCTGGCTCGGGGCACGCCGGGCAAGGCCCGCCGCAGTCGATTCCGAGTTCTCCCTGGTTCTGTATTCCGTCACCGCAGCTCGGACAGGCCATCTCGCAGGGTCCTTCGCAGTCGATTCCACGTTCTTCCGAGTTCTGGATTCCGTCTCCGCAGGTCGCCTCGGGCACGGGGCAGGGCTCGCAAAGTCCTCCGCAGTCCACTCCTGCCTCTTCCGAGTTCTGGATTCCGTCGGAACAGCTTGGTTCCGGCGTCGCGGTCTCTGTTCCTGGAGCGAAAGCGTCGGCCGGGCAATCCGGGCACGGTCCGCCGCAGTCCCTGCCTGTCTCGCCGTCGTTCTGCACTCCGTCGAAGCAGGAAACGTTGAATAGCGGAGTTATGCATTGCCGGTTGTCGATGAATGATATGCCTGTGAACGCGTCGGTGCATTCCCTGCGCGTGACGCCGTACTGGTCGCAGGGTCCCCAGGGTTCGCATTCCCACCAGTAGTCGTCCCTGTCGCGCCCTCCTCCTCCAGATGACGGCTCGCGCACGTTGACCCTCCAGGTGGAGTTGCTGTTCGACCAGTTCTCGTTGCCCGCGAATTCCACAACGATGATGAATATTCCCGCGTCGTTGAACTTGTGCATAACGCTGGTCATGTTGTAGCCTGTTGCTACGAGTGTGCTGGTCTTGGTGGAATTGACGGTTATCGTGATTGTCCCTTCTCCCTTTGAAAGCCAGGCCGAAAGGTTGATCGTCTTGCCCTGGTCGATGGTTATGTTTGCCTTGTATCCCCCCAGCGTCACGTTCAGTATCGAGCTCATCAGCTGCGAGCTGAAGTTGGTGAAGTGCATCGTGGTGAATGTCAGGTTGTTGTTCTTGAAAGACGCGTTGGTGCAGACGTCGGGCGGGCAGGTAATCCAGCTTGCGTCATCCTGTAGATCCACTGTGGCCTCGGGATTCTTGTATGGGGTCTCGCGCAGGCGTATGGTTGCAACGTTGTCAAGCTCTGGGACTGCTGCAGAGTCCAGGAATACGCTGTTGTATCCTGTCCTTGCGTCACCGGGATTCACGCTCCTGTTGTCAAAGGTGACATATCTCCAATTTATGGATGAGTTCATGCCGACAAAACTAAGGTTCCGTAATGTTATGTTGGATCCTTCGATGTGATGCATATTGAATGAACCCGATTTTTCTGTCAACAAGATGTTGTCAAATAATAGCGAATCCGAGTAGTAGATTACAAGGTCGGTTATGTTCATGTCCTTGTATAGGGTTCCTGATGAATTCGATGTCTTGAGCCCGCTTGTGCCTGATGGGCTTGAACCGATTATTTCAGATACCTTGCTGTCATTCAGGCCAAAGCTTGATATGGACGATCCATATACGTTTATGTTGTTCTGCTCTATCGTGCATCGGGATGAATTCACGAATTGCAACCCGGCGCCGCCGCTGTTGTCGTAAATGGTGACATTCCTCACAGTGATATTCTCTGAATCCGTGACGTTCACAGCGGCATATGCTACAGCTGCGTTTATTATGACGCAATTCACTATCCTGACATCGCTCTGGACGTTGATCCTTATCGCCTCTTGCTCCGCCTGGCTATAGTTCAGAGTGTGTCCGTCGCAGTCCAGGGTTATGCCGCTGGCGTTTATCGTGAACAGCACGCCGGTTGAGTTGATGTCTGCCTTGAGCGTCAGGTCCTCGTTGACTATTCCCGGTGAGTGCGGCGTGGCAAGGATGCTGTCCTGCACCGAGTAATTGGTGAAGTGCGGTACGTCCACGATGAAGACTCCATCCGAGTAGCTTATGAAGTCGCACTCATCGCATTCTCTCCAGATGTCGTCTCCGGAATCCCGCATTATGTGCGGGCTAACCTGGTGTATCTCGTTGAAGGTTATCCTTGTGCTGGAATTGAGTCCTGGGAAGGCTGCGACATATGCTGAGTTGTTCGCCAGGATTATGGTGTCGCTGCCGACGACAATTCCGGTATCCCCATCGATGTCTTCCATTATTAGCTCGACGTCATCAGTCTCCAATGTGGTGTCCTCGAGATAAACGCCGGCAGTGGCGTTGATGTATCCGAACACATTGCGGAAGAGGCTGTCTCCGAAATCGTTATCCGAGGATGATTGCGCGAACAATCCCCAGCTTCCCGTCCCCGGAGCGCTGAGATTGTTTAACGTGAAATCGTTGTTCTGCGAGGATTTCAATACCATTGCGTTGGCGCCGCTTCCGTTGGCGCTGAAATCATTGCGTTCTATGAATGAACCGGAGATATTATCCAACAATATGCCCGCGCTGCCGCTGCCCGCGGATCTCACGCGCACTTCGCTTATGCTGAGATTGCTGGCGTTGCCTGCGATTATGCCGTGTGTTCCTGCCCTGTCCTCATTCCATATGTCGCAGTCCCGTATGGTCACGTTGGACGCGTTGACGCGTATTCCTGCGCCGGTAGTTGTCTTTGAATGGTTTATCTGGTGTCCCGCACAATCGAGTATTGTGTAGGGTCCGTTGATTATGATGCAGTCGCCGGTGCTGTTTATGTCCTGGGTGATCTCTGCCCAGGTCCAGGGTCCGTTTATGGCGAGGCAGTTCTCGACTGGAAGAATGGGGGGTGAAGCTTCCCTTAGTATGACGGACGTGGTTGCCATTCCTGTCGGTTGTGGCATGATCAATCCGAGTATCGCGACGGCTATGCCCGCGGTCACCAATGCGACAAGCGCGTTCCTCGCGATGTGTTCCTTCATTTCTTCACCGCCTTGGCTGCCGGATTGGTTGCTGCCGGCATGGTCGCTGGCTTTGCTTTCGGTGCCTCGGTAGCCTTTGCCATGACTTTCTTGATATCCGGCGCGGTCCATCCTGCGTTCGACATCTCGTCTTCCAGCTTCTGCTGGGCCGCTCCTTGCTTCAATCTCTTTTGTACTACTTCTGCCGTGGTCTCGACGTCCGCGTTATAGGCTCCCTGGTCGGCTATGTAGTGGTTCCATCCGGACGCCACCAATGCGTCCCTTGCCTGTTCAGCGCTGGCGCCCGCCTTCATGGAATCCACTACGTATTTCTGTGCGGTCGTTATCTGACCGCTGATGTTTTGCCACAGCAGGAATCCTGCGTAGCCAAGGCCTCCGCAAACTCCTCCGATGACTATAATGAGTAGCAGTATCCCGAAGAAGCTCCATCCAGCTTCGTCTGGATCGCGTGGAGATTCGAGGTCAGGGCACTTGCCGCATATGCCTCCGCAGTCCGCGCTTGTCTCGTCCTGGTTCATCAATCCGTCGAAGCAGCTGGCGACACAGGCATCGCAAGGTCCTCCGCAGTCGGTCTGTTGTTCTCCCTGGTTCTGTATGCCGTCGTAGCAGGTCGGGCAGGCGTTGCAGGGTCCTCCGCAGTCCACTCCTGTCTCTTCCTGGTTCTGTATTCCATCATAGCATGATTCGCAGGCCTGGCAATTGCCTCCGCAGTCCACTCCTGTCTCAGCTCCGTTCTGCTTGCCGTCATCGCAGGTGGGGCAGGCGTTGCAGGGTCCTCCGCAGTCGGTCTGTTCCTCGCCCTGGTTCTGCTTGCCGTCGTCGCAGCTGAAATGCTCGACCAATATGCAGATGTCGTCCTCCAATGGCGCGCTGATGTTGATCACGTTGCCGCTGCCGACGCAGTTGTTCTCGGGCGTGCAAAGGCGGTTCTTCCTTCCCGAGACACAGGGACTCCATTCTGTGCAGTTCCAGAGCGGCACGCAGACGGGTTCGGTGTAGGTGGTTCCGCCTCCACTACCTCCGCCGCCTCCGCCTGATGGAGTGCCGACAGTGAACTCGCGGGTGGTGCTCGTGGTTTCGTAGGTTCCGTCGGAGCAGGTCACGTTCCAGCGGTGCTTGCCTGAACTGAGGTTCGAGACTGTCTGGTTCGCCTTGGTGTTGTTAGTGCAGGTCACGCCTGTCGCTTCTATCGTACCATCGAGTGTCAGTTCGCATTGCGTGGTCGCGCTGGTGTCGTCTATCACTTTCCATTCGAAGTTGCGCCAGGTGTCCGGGTCGGTGCTTCCGCTTGAGGGGCTCGAGAGACTGACTTGCGGTTCTTGCGGGGGCGGCGGAGCGACATATCCTGGCGTGACGTTCAGCATCACGGTGTTGCTTGTCTCGCTCAACTGGCCGTCCGACGCGGTGAACTGTATGTATCGGGTTCCGTTGAAGTTCTGTGCGGGCAGGAAGGATACGTTGTGCCGGGTCGGGTCTATTACTACTGTTATGCTTGAGAGCGATCCGTTGTATGTGTATATCAGCGTGGAGTTGTCCTCGTCGCTGAAGAAATTGTCCAGGTCGAAGGCGCTTATGCGGTTGGTGTTTTGCGTCCATACTTGGTCAGATATGTTCTGTGTTAGTACAGGGGCGTCGTTGGTCGGGACAACGAGAACATTGAATGCGTTTGAAACCGCGCTGGAGTTCCGGGTGTTCTCGCTGGCGTTAATCACGAAGGTTTCGTTGCCTTCGTAGCTTGCCTGCGGTGTGAAAATCACATCCGTGCCATTGAAGCTCATGTTGATGAACGGGAATTGTAGTAAGTATTCCTTCGTGATGGTCGCGGAATTGTCCTCTCGGAGGAAGATGCGCATCTCATCGTATGTTCCCCTTGCCCTGGATCCGTCATAGCCGATCTTCAGCGTGTCCATGGTATCCATGGTTATCGTGCCGGCGGTTGACGAAGCCAGCACGCCGTTCATATAGAGCGATACTCCCGATGGTCCCCAGCTTATCGCGATGTGCGTTTGCTGGCTTGAGTTCAGCCGTGCGGTCACGTTGGCCGAAACCTCTCCTGACGTGGAATTGACCACCGCAACCACGCGCGATGAGCTTCCGTAGATTATCTGCGCCGCGACGCTGTTGTTGGCCCCTGATATAAGGACCATCGTTGACTTGCCGCTTCCTGAGCTGGTCGTCTGCACCGGAGAGAACCAGAATGATAGGGTTCCGCCGCTCGCGTTCGCCGTCGGGATTTCTATTGTGTAGGCCAGGGCGCTGGAGTCGGATATTGTGATTCCATTTCCGAACTTTGCGGCGCTTATGGATACATTTGAGTCCGTAACTGTCGGAGAGCCGCAGCTCGTGCTTTCGAATGCGCAGTGGAACGGTATCAAGGGGTATTCCGGAACCACGAACGGGGTGATGTTTTCGGGTATGTCGAAGTGGTTTGAGAGCAGGATGCTGTCGTTGGGGTCCTCAGGCATCAATATGCCCGAGATGTCCTGCACGAAACCGAGCGTGTTGCTCCTGTTGACCGACACGAGCGTCACGTTGAATGATATGTTGAGTCCGCTGCTCAGGTCTGTCGCGGTGATGTTCACCGTTGTGTTGCCGCCGGAATAGGGTGGGTTTATGGTGAGTATGCCGCCGACCTGTTCCATGCTGAGGTTCCAGAGATTGTCCGCCAGATGGCTGAACGTGTAACGTACGTCTCCGTCAACATCGACGAAGTATTGGCTGACGTTGAATACTGTCGCGTTGTTGCGCGTGCAATTTATCCTGGATAATGAGCCGATGGTTTTCACTTCGTCGTTGACGTTCTTGAAGTTGAAAAGGAACCTGTTGCTTGACGACTGCTGTCCCCAGGGGTCGGCCACGCGTATTCTCATGTATACGTGGCCGCTCGCGTTGGCGCGCGGGTTCCAGGTGAGATTGCCTGTGTTGACGGCCACCGTGCTGTTTATGGTCAAGCCGACGTCGTATGGGTCGGTGTCGACGTCAAGGTAGATCGTGAGGTTGGTGAGGTTGTCGTCAACGTCATTTATGATTCGGGTTATGTTGACGCTCAGGTTGTTGTCCTCGTCCATGTCGCGGTCGAGGAAGCTGCCGTTGTAGTAGACGCATCTTTCAGGGGCGGGTTTTGTCGCGTTAGGGTCGCAGCCCAGCGGCTCCGCTATTATGCCGAGTGAGTCGTTCGATTTGAACATCGGCGGGTCGTTTACCGGGAGTATGTTGATGCGCGCCGGCCTTTGCGTGTTGCGCTCCGCGTCGTGGGTGTCGCTGGCGTTCCAGGTCACGTCTATAGGAGTGATCAGGGTGTTGAAATCCTGCGCTGGCCGAAGTGTCACTTGCACAGGTCCCGCGAGGGGCAGGTTCCTGTCGTATATGCGCAGCCCGTCTATGGTTGCGTCGGCGAATCTCTTCGGAAGGGCGCTGTATTCCGATCCTATACCTATGTTGGCGTACTGGCCCGCGTGGTTCCAGTCCGTGCTGTTGACCAGCGTTCCGTCCACGTAGAGCTGCGCGCCGTACGTGTTGGAGAACGCGAACCTTACGTGGTGCCAGTTGTTCGCGTTCCAGTTGCTGATGTTCTTGCTTAGAAGTTCCGCGCCGTTATATGCCGCCACCAGGAATTGCGGGTCCTGGCTTTCGGTTCCCTTGCCTATGACTATGTTCTCCGCTTCCACAAAAACCCTGCGGCTTGTGTCGTTGCCTTGCCATCGGGGATTGATCCAGAATTCTATGGTTCCGTTGTCGTACCTTCCTGCTGTCGGCAACGTTAGCTTGGGGTTGTCGCCCGCGCTGCCGCGGTAGTCCTCGGTGCTGAATCCCTCGTCGAGCTGCACCGTGTCCACTCTCAATGTGGCCGAGGACGCGGCGCTCGGAACGACCATTGTGAAGTTGATGTATAGATCCGCCTGTGCCGCCAGTGTCTCGCTGCCCTGGCAGAAGACGGTCGACCAGCTTTCGCTCGCCGCTATCGTCGCCTCGCAGAGCGTGCTTCCGTTCTGTTGCAGCGCCATCACGACATAGGCGTCAGGTTCGCCTGTCCTTGAAACTCGGGCGGTCAAACGGTATCTCGCCGATGTCTTGGCTTTCGTGACGCGCTGGCTCATCCAGATCTGCTGTCCGAACAAGGCCGAGTTGTTGATGTAGCTGAAGTTCGCGCCCTTGCTTCCTTCGGACGCGTTCGCATCTGTCCTTAGTATGACGTAGACGCTGCTGGAGTTCTGCCATCCGTTGGGCGGAGTGCCTATGGCGCTCTGCTCGAATCCAGGGTTTGTCAGGAGGCTGGTGTTCTCGACGAGCAATCCCGCTCCGAACTTTCCGGTCGCGAGGTTCCTGCTGTTCTGAATGTCGCTTCCGAGAGTGGCGTTGTTGAGGTTTATCGTGGTCGTGCTGCCCGGAGTCGTGCAGGTCGCGTTGTTCATGTTGCAATAAAGTATCGTGAACTCGTCAATGGCCGGTTCTGATGTCGGCGTCACATAGCTGTACTCGGCAGTCAGGTTTGGGGGTAATGGCGTGCTCGAGTACAGTATGGGATCGCCTTCAACGTCATCGAAGTAATCGCTTATCGTGAACGAATGCGTGGTGTCTTCGTTGAATGTGATGTCGGGCAATTCTCCCGGCAGTATGATGAGTGCTGTTTCCAGGTCGCCTGTGGCGAGTCCTGTTGGTGAGTTCGATATCGAGGGTGGATTCACTATCAGAGCAAAGGCAAGTACCACGAAAGCAATTATGGATATCGTGTAGATTTGCCCGTCTTTCATTGTCTCTTCCTCTTCGCCCGGTTGTATACTGTCCAGATCGTGCGGTCGTCCCTGTTCAGGACGCGGGCTATCTGGTGGAATGTGAGTCCCTCGTGTTCGTGGAGGTATTCTGCTATGGCTTCGAGTGGTTTGAGAGTGCGGTCGCGGAATATGCTTGTAGGTATCTCCGCGCTAGTGTCTAATTGTTCTTGTTTCGGCAAGCCAGTCCTCTTTCTTTCTTACAATGTAAAATCAATATTTATACGTTGTTGTTTTTCCTGATAATGTTTATTATGCAAACGTTACAACCAGTGATGTTG
>CAYSVV010000020.1:871-8781 GCA_964434695.1 uncultured Methanosarcinales archaeon | reverse complement strand
CCAAGGGAGACCTCCCCGGCATCCGCTGGCAAGTCATCAAGGTCAACGGACAATCTCTCGACGCGCTCCTGCGCGGCAAGGTAGAGAAGGCGAGGAAGTAGATATGGAAGTTCTTGCGTTCAACAAGTGGTCCACGGAAGGCATCATGGTTGCCGACCCGAGCATCGAGAAGTATATCACGCTCAGGGCGCGCATCGTGCCTAAGACCGGCGCTCGTTACGCTGGACAGAGGTTCCACAAAAGCAGGGTTTTCATCGTCGAGCGACTGATCAACAAGATAATGGGACCTGGCCACCGCAGCAACAAGCACTGGCGCAGCTCAGGCCATATGTCCGGCAAGGCGCAGCAGGCCCACGACATAGTATTCAAGGCATTCCAGATCATAGAGAAGAAGACCAACGAGAACCCGGTCAAAGTACTCGTCGAGGCCATAGTGAACGCCGCTCCTCGCGAGCAGATTGTCACCATCGAATATGGTGGAGCCCGTTATCCCAAGGCGACGGAATGCGCGCCGCAGAGAAGGGTGGATGTCGTCCTTAGATTGTTCACGCAGGGTGCCTATGGCAAGAGCTTCAATACCAAGAAGAGCATCGAGGATGCCCTGGCCGAGGAAATCATCGCGGCCTACAACCTGGATGCCAAGAGCAACGCCATCGGCAAGAAGCTCGACCTCGAGCGCCAGTCCGACGCTGCCAGGTAAACCTGAGTCTTTCTATTGTTTTGACTATAATGTTTTATTTAATTTCACTATAGAAAACAATAAAGCACGTTTTAGGCATTTACCCATGTTCTCCCCTAAAGAATTCAAAACCTTTAAATAGAATCAATTACCACTACTGAGATATAACACTCCAAGGGCCTGCCTGCAAAGGTAGGCAGGGAGTTGGGGGAAAACACCAATGAAAAGCCACGTAATAGCGACAATGTTGCTCATCGCACTTTTGTGCGTTGGCATCGCAAACGCGGCGGTGACGTTCAGCGACGTCTCACTCGGAAGCGCCACTCAAGAGCGCGGAGAGACTGTCAGCGAAACCGTAACCGTCACGTCCAACACCGCGGGCGACGTCACGCTCACCATAACGCCTGACGCCGGAAGGACGATAACCTTCGACGACAACAGCACCGTCAAGGTAGTCAACTTCGCCACGGCCAACAGCAGCCAAGTCATCACGATAAAGGGATTCATACCCCTTAACCTGGACGCCGTAGACGGCAACATGAGAGAAGTCTCATTCAGTTCCGGCACTTTGAGCGCCTCTGGCGCGGACACCGGCAGCGCGACCATAAAGATGCAGGCGGAGAACTCGCTCACCCTATACAAGGTACGCGTCACCGTCGAAGGAACCACCAAGACATTGGATGACGGCGACAAGATTAAGGACATAGCCGTCGGAAGCGACATCGACATCGAGATAATCGGAGAAAACACCTACAGCGACAACTATGACGACGGCGACATGTCAGACGTCGAGTTCACCGCATTGATAGATGACAACGACTTCGACATCGACGAAAGCGACGAGATAGACATCGACACGGACGAGCGCGAGACCATAAACTTCGACGGCCTCCGCGTCGACGAAGATGTCAGCGACGACACCTACGAGCTCGAAATCTGCGTTGACGGCACCGACGACAACGGCGCCCGCCACGGAGAATGCATGAGCGTCGACATGGTCGTCGAGCGCGCCTCGCACGAAGTATCGATCGACAGCGCCTCGCTCACGAGGACAGTGGTGGACTGCGAACAGCCCTCCACCAGCGTCAACGTGCGCTTCAGCAACATCGGCAAGAAGGACGAGGACAACGTCGCCATATCGGTGATCAACAGCGTCCTCGGCATCAGCCAGACCGTCGATGGAATACCGCTGGACGAGAGCGACGGCACATCAAGGACTCTTACGCTGAACCCCAAGGTAGACAAGCCCGGCACCTACACGCTGGACGTCATCGCCTTCTGGGAAGGCAGCATAGAGAGCGACCGCAGCTCGATAACCTTGACCGTGGCAGAATGCCCGAAGGACGAGCCGAAGCCCAACACGACCGTCGTGATTACGCCCACCCAACCCGTAGTCACTCCTCCGGTCGCGCCGACTTCGCCCGCGGACGACGTGCCTCGCGTGAAGGTCAGCAGCACAGAAGAAAGCGCTTGGACACTGCCCCTGCTCATAGTGGGCATATTGGTTGTCATAGTGCTGATAATCGTGTTGCTCGTCGTGCTTTTCAAGCCGAACGCGCAGTAAATTCTCTTTTTTCTTTTTTTTTCTAGGTTTGTTTCATAACCCTTAACTAGGCCTGTCTTCGCTCCTGTCGCATGCCAATGACGCCTTTTGACCTCGAGCGCGCGATTAACCAGTCCTTGGCCGATGCCAAGTTGACTGCCCGGGTTATCAACTACGGTGGTAGCGAGAGTTATCTCTCAAGACGTACTCTTTTGGGATTCTGTGAAATAATGGGGTTGGGCAGCAGGCCCATCGAGGTCAAGCACTTCCGGGATAACTTCCGGGATAAGAATGAATACGTGCACATAAAGGAAATCATCGATGACTGGGTTCATTTCGAGTCCGAGGCCAGGGCTATATGTCTGGGGGTGCATGGGCTCTGCCAGGCATTGAAGATTTACAAAAGCGCGGTTTCTTTCAACACTTCGCCGAATCCGAATTCCGTGCGCTTTGCCCTGACAGTGTATCTGAACGTGCGTTCTGGGATGGGCCGAGAAAGCAAGAATCATTACGCCAATCTGCACCGCCGGTAAGCCAGTCCATCTGGTTCATAATTCTTAAAAGCCGTTCCTGTGGCCAAATCGCATGCCAATGACGCCTTTTGACCTCGAGCGCGCGATTCAGCTTTCGCTCAACGAGGTCGGAATACAAGCGGATATCTTGATGCAAGGTCCAGTGGAACTTATCTGCGGCAGCGGAAGCACGGTGTCTTGCAAGGTCTTCGCCAATCATCTGTCCCACGTCACCCACTATTTAGGGGGCCCTGGCCAGGAGCACGTCACGTTCATGTTGCACCGTGGTCGCGTGCATTCTGCTGATGAGACAAGGGTATTGCGTTCGGTGCTTATTGGCCATTGCACTTGCTTCAATAACTATGGGATGATGACTCGTTTCAACACAGAACCGACGTCTGAGGCGGTGAAGGCTGCCTACACGCGCTACCTGCGAACCGAGCGTGAACTTGACACGACTTTGGCGAATTACCAGGCTGCCTTGGAAAGGATAACCGCCGTCACGGTTGTTGCTCACGAAGCCCCAAAACATATATAAGTGGCCTTTCCGCAGTCCGCTCAATGAAGACAATCGACGTTTCTTTCGTTAAGGCATCCATTGCAGCTTACGACCCGCTCAATGATAGCTATACTCTGCATTTCATCATAAACGATGGCGGCCAGAGGATTTTCGCCAAGGAGCTGAAGATAAATAACGGCATCTCCCAGGCAGAACAGCTATTCCGCGACGTCCGCCAGCGCATCAAGGACGGCCACAAGGGGAGCGTTGACACGGATGATCCTTTGGGTGGCATAATCAATGTCAGGTTCAACAGCGAGGAAGACGCCATTATAGAGAGGCTGGGCAGGTTCCTGGATGCTGCCCGGGACAAGGCAAGGACCATGTCCAGGCAACGCATGAGCCGGTTCGATGTACAACGGGGAATGGAAGGATTTTCAACTGATTTCATAAAAGAAAGGCGGGAGGCATAGGATGAGAATTTTGGTTCTGTTGGGAGTGTTGATGATGTTGGTGGCCTGCGCGCCCCCGGCGGACGTTTCGAACGAGTCGAACACGTCCGATATGCCGACCGAGCTACCGAGCGACATAACCACGCCGTCCGGAGAGCCTGAAGCTCCTGATGTCGAGCCTGAAATCCCCGTGGAAGAACCTGCTGTTCCTGAAATACCTGATAACGCCACTGAAGAAGTGGCCGCGCCAAAGCCTGGCAAGTGCCCGCTTATCACTGCCAATGAAGTTTCTGAAATCTGCGGAACGGAAGAAGCGGAAAGGGTGAGGGTCATCGGCACCACCTGCATATTCAATATAGGTGATTATTCGGTGAACATAACCAGCAAGCCCGGAAGCACGGCTGACGTGGATGCGTTCATGAACGCAATCTACACTGCTGAAGAATCTGGAGAACTGCGTCCTCGGGCAGCCAGGGCTGAGATGAAGGGCGTCAAGTACTATGCCTGGTTCACCGGCAAGCGCTTCCTTGTTGCAACGTCCGACAACGTGTTGGCATGCATCGGCGACAAGCTGGATGACTTGCTTGCCAGGGCAGACTCAGAAGTTTCCATGCCTGGCGAGACGTCCATGGATGACCAGCTGGCCCAATCTGTCACTAAGGACTCCGGGCGCAAGGAAGTGACCAATGCTTTGCTTCCAACCATACTCACGGCTTCATTCACCAAGAAGGCGGATTTCGTGCCTGTCGGCAGTTTCAATGCGTCAGGCACTGCGAAGTCGGTGTTCAGCGGCGGAAACTTCTACCTGTTGGTCGAGACCGACGCCTTGGCTCCTGCTAAAGGATACCATTATCACGTCTGGATAGCGAGGAAGACCAACGTTGATGTGAAGGACGCGGGGGAGATGCAGATGACCAGCGACGGATACATGCTGGCTTACGCGTCCACCAGCGACCTGACTGATCACGCCAGCATCATCATCACTTTGGAGAAGGATAGCGTCAAGCCCACCAAAGTTCTGATGGAGTGCGTGCTGTCCTGACCGCAACCCATTTAAACTTGCGGCGCTGGTGAAAGGCAAAAGGGGAAACATGAGACTGTTGATGGCATTGGTCGCGTTGTCTTTGTTGGTTGCCTGCGCTCAGCAGGCACCTGACACGACGTTCACGCCTTCGCCTCCTGCTCCGGGCAATCAGGAGATGCCTGTTGTTGTAGATGACGAGCAGCCGCCGCAATTGTCCCAGCCTACAGTGCCTGTCGTGGAGGCGCCGTCCAAGAATTGCGTTTCCGCCGAGTTGATCCAGGCATCCTGCGGGACTGAACCGTTGCCGGTGCTCCGTGAACAATGCGTCTTTGACGTGCCACGCAACGGCAAGCCATCGGGTGAGATCAATGTCTCCATAATGGAAGGCGCCACATTGGATGATTACCTGGCCGCCATCAAGACAGTGAAATATGACGAGGAAACTTATGAGCTCAAGCCGCGTTCTTTGCGCGCCGAAGCCCAACCGTTCAGCTACTTCTTCTGGTTCGATGGAAGTAGGTTGTACATAGTACAGGCGCACCAGTGGATATGCAACACCGAGGGAATGAAGAAGCTCCTTCTCAGCATAGCTGAAGAATAGTTGTATCGACTTTCGAGGGACAACTTTTTATAGGGCAGTTTTGCCCCGTGGCTATGAGTGAAGGGATTAGCCGGTATTATGGCGGCATTGTCGCGGAGGAGCTGTCGGATTGCGTCAAAGAGGTACGTCTCGGTCTTGACGGCGTTGCCGGAAGAGCGGTCTACGACGAGAATTATCTCGCGCACCTGAAACATCTCTCCAAGGCGTCCTATCATGTCATGAGGGTCGCTCCCGAGGCGCTCGAGGACAAGCTGAATGCGCTTATGGGGTTGCCGGATACCGCGTTGAAGATTGCGGAGAGAATCCGTAGTGTCGGTTGGGGTAATGGCAGTGTTACAAAGACAGCGCGGCATCTGTCCCGGGATGTCGGGTCAGCTCTCTCGCTTCTGCCTTCGGGGAAAGGTTTTGTCAAACAATCCTATGGTTTTATCGTCCAGGCCGCTCAACTCTCGGAGGCGCACGAACCGGACTATTCAGCGCTGGCATATATTGATGCAGCCAATCTCGCGCTTAATCAGAAGTCGGTGAAGTGGGCGCGCAAGGCGCATGATTCGGCCAAGCGTGCCTATGAGGTGGCCGATGCACTCTTGATAATGCAAAAGGCAATCCGGATTCGTATGGAAGCCGCGCATTTCGTGAGTTACCATTTGCCATTCGGGGCCGAGCTCTATGATGCTTCAGAGATATTACTGGACCAGTCTCCCGACTCGATCCATAGCTATGGGGCGATGCTCGGGTCGGTGCGCGGCGCACAGATCGCTTACAAGAAATTCAACACGCCCGAATGGGCCGTTGCTTGGCTTGAATCCTCGGTTCGTTTCCTCGGTTTCGCAAAAGAGCACGATATTCAAAACTCCCGGGAAAGGGCCGATTCCGCCAGGAAGTGTTGCAGATACCAGAAGCAGTCACGAGCTATCCAAAGCGCATATTATGCGTTGAAAGATATGGGCGCTTCGGATAATCCTAGTGCGATGTGGCTTGCCGGCAACTGTGCCTGGGATATGGCTGACCTGAGTCAAGGCCGTAAACGGGCGAAATGGAAGAGACTTGCCGTTGCTGTCTACCGGTCCTCAGGAATCAACGACTCGCTGACACAATCGCGCATCCGTTCTGTCAAGGAATGATTATAATACTCTAAACACATAGGACTCCCATGAAAGACATCGTCGAAGAGCCGAAACTCAAGCATTATTTCGACATCGCCGCCAAGGCGCTGCGCAAGGCCAAGCCCATGTCCGGCCACGAGCAGGAAGCGGCGATAATAATGGACATGGCTCACCGCTACATCCAGGACGCGCGTCATTTCGAGAAGTCCGGCGACCGTGTCCTCGCGTTCGCGGCTTTGAATTACGCCCACGGATGGCTGGACTGCGGTGCAAGATTGGGACTTCTTGACGTGGACAAGGACAATATGCTGTTCACCGTCGACCCGGACTGACCGCCAGATTTTTAAGTCAGTAAAACACCCGTAATCCATGAAAGAGGTCGTAGTCGCATTATTGGTTCTGTTGGCGCTCTGCGCCTGCCAGAAGGAACAGCCTCATACTGTACTGGCTCCTGTTTCTGATCAACCACAGGATAACGTTACCATCACATCTGTGGCGCAGAACATCACTATATCTGATGCTCCAAAACCATTGACCTGCAGCCTGACTTTGCAGAAAGTCATAGACACCTGCGAACTGCCATCTGACTTGAAGCAGGTGGTCAACGGCACGAGCTGTGTCTTCACTCTCCGGCGTTCAAAAGGGCAATACCTTGAGGGATCCATCGTGGTTGAGATCTCCCCCGCGGACTTCGAAAGCTACAACGTCACGGTCATGGCGTCTCCTGGACGGGTGATAACCAACGAACTCAAACCACACAGTGCTTATAACGAGCTCAGCCCGTACAAGTATTATTGGTGGTTCGACGGCGAGCGTGTCATCCACGTTCGGGCGGACAAAGAGCTTTGCAAATTGGACCAGGTGAAACAACTCGTCATCGAGGCCGCCAAATGAACGACATAATCAAGCAGGACATACTTCGTGTGCTGGCCGAGGCAATAACCGCCCTGCAACAGGGCAAGGATGACGAGCTGGCGATGCTCAGCAACAAGGTCATCCACGACGCCACCATATTCCAGGATGAGGATTCTCTGGCCGTCGCCACTTTGATGTACGCCGTCGGCAAGGTGATGGAACGCGCCGAGGAGACGAACAAACCCAAGCCGGATTTCATTCCGCGCCTGAAGGAACTCGACGCTCTTCTCAGCCAGGACAACATCCCGGCGTTCAGAGAGCAGCTGAGGCACATCTTCGACGCGATTTCGAGCCAGGATGACCGCCTTCATCTTTTCGTCGAGAGCGTCATTCGCAAGGCGCAGCTGAAGAAGGCTGCCAAGATCCACGAGCACGGCATAAGTATCGCCAGGGCGTCCGAGATGCTGGGGGTTTCGCAATGGGAATTATTGTCCTACCTGGGCAAGACCACGATTCCCGAGGTGGAATCAGGTGACCACGCCACAAAGCGCCTGAAAAAAGCGCGGGAGCTGTTCTCCTGATGGCAAGATGCGCGTTTTTCGATGCCGGTCCTATAATCACGCTTAGCACCACCGGGCT
>CAYSVV010000020.1:0-861 GCA_964434695.1 uncultured Methanosarcinales archaeon | reverse complement strand
GCTTTGGATCCTGGAACCACTCAAGAAGCATTTCAAGGGAAGTTTTTGTATAACCAAGTCAGTCCATCGCGAGCTTGTCGACAACCCTGTGATGGGAAAGCGTTTCAAGCTCGAGGCGTTGCAGGTCGAGGAATTGGTGGAGAAAGGCGTCCTTGAGTTGGTTGATACACCCGGCTTGAAGCAGCGCTCGGACCAGATAATGCGCATGGCCAATAAATGCCTGGGAGCCCATGGCCACGCCCTTCACCTCATGCACGGCGGAGAATGCGAGACATTGGCGGCCGCCAGCCTGATGCGGGCCGAAGCCATATTCATCGATGAAAGAATTACCCGTTTGCTGGTGGAAAGCCCTGAGCGCCTTGCCGAACTCATGGGCCACCGCCTGCACACCCGGGTGAATCTGGACAACAGGCAGGTGAAGGAATTCCGTTCGCTGGTCGGCAAGCCTGACCTGATGAGAAGCGCGGAGCTAGTCCTCATAGCCTATGAGAAAGGTCTGCTCGATCGTTACAAGGTGCGTATCAAGAACGTGGAACGCGAGCTGGTGGATTCCCTGCTTTGGGGAGTGAAACTACACGGGTGCGCCATAAGCGTGCCGGATATCGAGCACCTTACTGAAGAGGTATTGCGCTAATCCTTTCGGCGCTCTTTCGGGTGCTTTAGTCTCAGCCTTTTCTTGCTTCTTCGTTCAATCATCTTTTCACTTCCCTAGCATTTCATAGAACGCGTCGAATATCGGGGTTTCCGTGCTGACGGTGAAATACTGTGCCCCGACCTCCTCCGCGATCTTCTTGATTTTGGCATTGTGCTGTTTGAGTTGGCGTACGTAGCTTCGCTTGAGCAATGGATTGATGTGGGTGC
>CAYSVV010000019.1:0-9188 GCA_964434695.1 uncultured Methanosarcinales archaeon | reverse complement strand
TAGCCAGCGAGGACATAATAAAGAAGATGTCCTCGAAACAGGGAATAAAAAGGATAGTGCCGGACAGGATTTTCAAATCCCAGCTCGACTCCAGCGTACCCGTGATGCGCGCCAACTCATTGTGGAACAGGACGGTCGACAGCCATAATCTCACGGGCGAAGGGACGGCCGTCTGCGTCATAGACGGCGGCATCGACCACTTCCATCCGGATTTCAGCGGAAGGATACTCGATGAGCGGTGTTTCCTGCCAAGCGGCTGCCCCAATAATGATCCATTGAACGCTTCAGACGACAACGGCCACGGAACGCACGTCGCGGGCATAGTGGCGGGAAGCGGTAACTACACAGGAGTCGCGCCCGGCGCGAAATTGTTGATAGTCAAGGCCTGCGATTCGAGCGCCAACTGCTACCTTTCCGCGATGTCGGCAGCTCTGGACTGGTGCCAGAACCTGACATCTGTCCACAACATAAGCGCGATAACGATGAGCATATCAGACACCGGACATTGGAACGCCGGAGACTGCCCGAGCTATGATGCTACGCTTGAGAACTCCATAGACAACGCCTGGACGAACGGAGTGGTGTTCACCGCCTCGGCCGGGAACTACGGCGGCGTCGGGATAGGATATCCTTCCTGTCTGCCGAACGCGACGAGCGTGAGCGCGAGCACCGATGCCGACGGTCAATGGGGAGGAGCTCAGGTCTCGGTGATACTGGACATCTTCGCCCCGGGCGACAGCATAACAGCGACCAAGCGAGGCGGCGGTTATGAAGTGCGGGCAGGCACGTCGATGGCCGCGCCTCACGCTGCCGGAACGGCCGCCATCCTTTGGCAGAACGAAAGGTTGCGCGGAAGGAACGCGACACCAGGATTAATCGAGGACCTTATGAAGAACGGAACAGGGTCGTTCGTGCTGCAATGGCCTCGTTTGGACGCTCTCGGAGCGTATATCCTGCGCGAGCAGAACATAACTATGAACGCCAGCCAGAACATTGTCGTCAAGCCCGGAGTGGGCACGCTGAAGTTCAACTCGAGCACGGATTTCTCTGAATTCGACCTGTGCGTATCTATGGCCGCGAACAACATCACGATAGACAGCACGCAATGCCCGCAGTACAACAAGAGCGCGAGACTCACGCTGAATTCCTCGTATACTAATCCAGTGCCGTTGCGCGACGGGGCTTACTGCGATGATTGCGTGATCAACTCGGTCGCTCCTGGAACGCTGGATTTCAACGTCAGCCATTTCACATCTTACACCACTGGCGCCAACACCAATCTGACGATATGGGACACCACCGACAACGGAATGCCCTTCGGCGGCCAGGCGCGCGGGCCAGGAGAGAACGTTGATTTCTACGCCAACTTCACAAACGCGACCGGGCTACCGGCCAATTCGACCACAGGCGCGTGCCGCATTGACTTCGACGAACCTTATGACGGATACCAAGACATGACCTGGAACGCAGGCATACAACTACACACCTTCACGCGAAGCTTCGGCAGCACAGGAACCTACAACTGGAAGGTCAATTGCACAGGCGAGGGCGATAACCTGGAAACATCGGACAGCGTTGACATAACTCCTCCACCATCAACAGTCCCCGAATTCGGGACTTGGGCGTTGATTCTGGCATTAGGCCTTGTCGCCGGCGGAATGTATTCGGTCAGAACGAGAAAGGCGTGAAGTAGTTGGGTGTCTTGCTTTTATGGGTAAGATGTCCACTGTACATCTTCGCGTGAAGTATATAAACAATCATTGGTTCTTCTCTTGTTGATGGTAATGGACGCGCACAACGCAATCGTCGTTTTTCAAGGGAAGAATATCAGACGAACCTGGCACAACAATGAATGGTGGTTCTCTATCTTCGATATAATTGCGATTCTTACTGAAAGCGCCGATCCCAAACAATACATCAAGAAGATGCGAAGCCGTGATTCCTTACTGAACGCGAACTGGGGTACAATTTGTACCCCCCTTGAGCTTCCTGCTCAGGATGGTGCCCTGAGGGAGACTATCCTGGAAATGCCTGAAGGTAAGAAGAGAGTGTCGCACAAGAAGAAAGGCAAATAGCACTTTGCCCGACTACGCGTTTAATTCTCCTTCAATTGTGTTGATACTCGCGCTCGGCCTTGTGGCTGGCGGAATGTTCTCGATGCGGAAGAAATAGGCGTTTTTCTCGATAAAATTTATATCTTGGCCGGTTTTAACGCTGTTAATATTTCATTGAAGGGATACGATGAAAAAGGCGCTATTGGTTCTATCGTTCGTCTTGCTTGCGGTCACAGTGCAGTCGGTTATGGCTTCGAACCAGACTCCCGAGTGCAGGCTGGTGCTGTCTCATTGCACGTGCAGCTATCAATGTCAGCAAGTCGGGCTGGAATACACGGCAGATTGCGCAAGGGAGTGCCCTGAAGTCAGTGGAATACCTCCCAAGTGCGAATATATCAACGGGACTTGCCGGATTCCTCCCGAACCTCCATGTGAATCAAAAGTCAAATGCCAGGACGGAAGCAGTCCTAACTGCGAGAGATTGCTCGGCGGATGCGTATGCGACCGGTGCCCAGAGGAGTGCAAAGTGGACGAGGATTGCGTCCAAGTGGAATGTCTTTGTGCAAATGGAACTGACATGTGCGTCTGCCCAAGAGTGAAATGCGTCGACGGCCAGTGCAAGATGCAGACCTGTGCTTCGGAAGGGAAGTTCACGAGCGGGGCGGTGGATCCGAACTACTCATATGGTTGCTGTGATGGATTGAATGGATTCGACACGCAGGCATCCCGCGAAGAACCTAGATTGGTGGGAAAAGGATTGCTTTGTTACAGCCCGAAGAAGGGCGAGCCAAAATGCGACAAGATAAACTCCAAGAGCGAGGGGTGGTATTATCCCTCGGGCGAGTTGCTCGTTTATGAAGACTGCAGCGAAGAAATCCCGTGCCCCATGGTCGAATGCGCGGGCAAGCTGACCGACACCGGCAAGAAAGACAGCTATGGGTGCCCTATCTATAACTGCACGCCTCCATGCCCAGGGTGTATTTATGGTAATGACTTGTGCATGGCTCACGGCGAGAGGGTGAAGAAATTCTACTGTAGCTCAAGCAATGAGATCAAGACGCAGAAAAAAGCCAGGGGAGCCTGCGAAAAGAATTATGAATGCGTATCAAATCGTTGCGTGAACTCCAGATGCGGTTATGACTGGTTCTGGGGAAGCAGGTGGGGATCAGTCTTCGGCTGGTTCGGCAGGAAATGATTCCGGCCGCCACAATAAGCTATAAATAGCCAGAATAACGCCGTGTGCCTGAAAAAGATGCGAAGAGTGATATTGCCTGTTTTGGTAGTAGTTGTCCTGCTCGCAGCGCTGAGCGCGTGTTCCGCGACTATGGGTAGTGCCGCTCCCCCGACAGGATTCGCGTTCTATCCAAGAGAATCGTCAAGACCTTCATTCGCGATAACGGACGCGTCAGAGATAGCCAGGATAGCCAGGGAAAAGGGCAACGTATCCGTCATCGTAGAGATAGCGGATTCAGAAACCAAGACGGCGAGCGTGCAGGAGAAGCCCCGGAAAGCAAGGAAGGCAAGGGAAAAGGCGCTGAGCCAGGCCAGATCCAAGCTGAATTCCGAAAAAGCACCTGCGTTGGGCATCACCGGCGCCGCGGTGTCCGAGCAAGCGGAAGACATCGAGATCATCCACGAAATGGACACGAGCGCAGGATTCACCGCGGTTGTGACGGCCGAAGCGGTCGAGGCGCTGGCCGAGACTCCTGGAGTCACGGTAAGGCTGGATCCGGTGCTGAAATTCGCTCTTGCCGAAAGCGTGCCGAAAGTGGACGCCAACGACGTCTGGAATCTCAGCGTAAACGGCACTAGCCTGAGAGGGGAAGGCCAGGCAGTGTGCGTCATAGACAGCGGCATAGATTATGATCATCCTGCATTCGCCGGAAGGATACTTGACGGAAGGTGCTTCCTGGCGAGCGGATGTCCTGGCGAGCAGAACGATACTAGCGACAACAACGGCCACGGCACGCACGTCGCGGGCATAGTGGCTGCCAACGGAAGCGTAGTGGGGGTCGCTCCGGCCGCCAACCTGGTAATCGTCAAAGCTTGCGACATAAACGGCGATTGCTATCTGGGCGCTATGACTGCGGGCGTGGACTGGTGCGTCAACGTGTCGCAGCAGTACAACATATCCGCCATAACCATAAGCATCAGTGATATGGGCCATTATGACAGTCTGGATTCCTGCCCCTACGACCCGAACTTCGAGTCAGCGGCCGACGCGGCAGCCGAGCTGGGCATCGTTCTAACAATAGCATCAGGCAACGGCGGCGGATCGACAGGCATAGGATACCCGTCCTGCATACCATCGGCCACCAGCGTCGGAGCGACGGATGACGGCGATTCCATCCCTTCTTTCACCGAGCGAGGCAATTTATTGGACATGCTCGCGCCGGGCGTGAACATAATCAGCACGACGCGCGGTGGCGGCACGACCTCGATGTCGGGAACGTCCATGGCCACGCCTATGGCGGCGGGCGCTGTCGCGATACTTAGGCAGAACGAGCTACTCAACGGAAGGACAGTCAATAATGGTTACCTGGAAAACCTGATGCGAAACGGCACAGGCGTATTCGTAGAACAATGGCCACGGCTCAACGTCCTGCATTCGGTGCTCAAATCAAACTCGAACATCACGATCAACGAAAGCGCGTCGTTGATGCATAACGAAAACGCGCTGCTTGACTTCAAGGACAGCGTCGACCTGAGCGATGTCGCAAAATGCGTCGTCATGTCCCGTAACAGCGTCTTCGTCAACTCCACGAAGTGTCCGCAGTACAACAGGAACGCGACGCTCGAAATACGAAACATAGCGCTAAATGGAGCGATCCCTCTAAGGGATGGCGTTCTTTGCGCGAACTGCACAGCCATCTCCTACGCCAACGGCACTTTGAGATTCGACGTGACCGGGTTCAGCAACTACAGCGCAGGCATCAATTCGGAATTGTACGTCTGGGACATAACCGACAACGAGACAAGATTGCAGGGACAGCCCATAACTGTCTTCGCGAACTATTCCAACAGATCCAATGGCGCGTTGGCGGCAGGAACCTGCGAGCTCCGCACCAATGGAAGCTGGTCCGTCATGGCCGCCGGCACGCTCTACACCGGAAACATTACTGGCTCGTCCGTAGGCGCGCTGGAGTATGAGGTAAGATGCAACTCCACCACGTTCGAGGCTCTCAACGCGAGCGGCCAGGCGACGGTGGGCTTGGACACTTCTTTCCCTTCAGTCAGCCTCGTGGCGCCGGCAAACGGCACTGAGATCAACTCGAGCTCTCTCGTCAGGTTCACATTCAACGCCACTGACAACTCCGTCCTGAGGAACTGCAGCCTCCTGGTGGATGGCGCCACGCTCGCGGATTTGCAGTCCCCCCAGAAAAACGTCAATTCCACTCTCAACGCAACTCTGACGGACGGCACGCACTCCTGGTCGGTCGTCTGCGCGGACATCGCGGGCAACACCAACCACTCGGCGAACAGGTCCGTATCATTGCTGGTCAACAACTTGCCTCCGGATTTGGTTACGCCAATATCAAACTTGACTTTGCCGGAGGACACGAATCTCACGATATCAATATCCTGGCATTTCGACGATTCCAACGGCGATGAACTGCTCTTGTCCGCGCAGCCACAGTCAGGATTGTCGGTCACGATTGACAACGCGACAGGAAACGCCACGCTCGTGCCGGGCGCGAACGTCACCGGCGACAGGACTGTCACGTTCATCGCAAGCGACGGGCAGAACTCCACCTCGAGCAATGTGGTCGTCGTAAGCGTGACCAACGTCAACGACGCGCCTTTCCGCGACGGCACGATACCCTCGCGAACCTGGGATGAGGGCGAGGACAGGACATCGGCCTTCGACCTGGACGACTATTTCGATGACATCGACAACTCCACTTTGTTATACTCCCATAATGGAACGAACAACATCTCGGTGATCATCGATCCGGACAGGCACAACGTCACATTCCATCCCCTGAACAACTTCACGGGTGTTGAATACGTGACGTTCCTGGCCAGCGACGGCCAGTACAACACCACGAGCAACACCGTCCAGTTGACCGTGCAGAACGCCACAAACTCCAGCGGAGGAGCGGGCGGTGGCGGCGGCACTGACACTTGCTTGAACGATTGTTCGGTTGTAGGCAACCAGTCTTGCGCCGGAGTCACTTCTTACTACAGCTGCGGATACCACGACTCGGACAGTTGCCTGGACCTGGT
Organism: uncultured Methanosarcinales archaeon; assembly: GCA_964434695.1. GTDB lineage: Archaea > Nanobdellota > Nanobdellia > Woesearchaeales > ARS49 > CAYSVV01. The sequence goes on along the minus strand of CAYSVV010000019.1, from coordinate 2,907 downwards.
TCCGCTAAATTGCCCGATCGGCACAAGATGCTACACTTCCGGCTGCGAAGAACGCTGTGAGCCATCCTGGCAGTGCACTGGATGGAGCGGATGCGATGATGGATGGCAAAGGAGAGAATGCCAGGATCTGTATTCCTGCGGGAAAGATGACGAGATGCCAATGGTTCAGCAGCGCTGCGATGGCCCTGCCGCACCCCAGATGCTCAAGGCAGAGGAAACGGTTCCAGAGAGCGAGACTCCTGCCGAAGCTCCTGCCGCCGAGACCTTCGATGTCGAGGAAGCCGGTTCCTGCGGTGACGGAAACTGCTCGCTTGCCGAATTCTGCCTTAAGGACTGCGGCTACTCCAAACTCGTGGCTCCATTGATGATGCTTGGAGCGGTGCTCCTAGCCGGCGTTGCTATGAGGAAAAAGAAGGCTTCCGGTGCCCTTCCTCCGTCGCAAAACGACAATAAGGTTTAAATACGCTGTAGGGCTCGTGTCAGACGGGCATGTTTAATAAAAAGGGGCAGCTGACGGTATTCATCGCTCTAGGCCTTGTCCTAGTCATAGCTGTCTCAATCTACCTCTACATCGCCTACCGCCCGGTCGGTATTGAATCCTCGGTTATGCAGGCTCCTGAACGGATACGGCCTGTTGCTGCATTCGTGACAGACTGCCTGTCCCAGGCAGGCGAGGAAGGAGTCCGCAGGGTGGCGGAAGGCGGCGGTTACATCGACCTTTCCAGTTACGGCTTGAGAGCCAGCGACACCAATCCGACAGAATCCGACGCAGTGCCTTTCGCGCCAGGAAGTAGCCTGGTGCTGCCCTATTGGTGGTACTTGAAAAGCCCGAACGACTGCGTGGGTGCTTGCGAGTTCAGTTCCCTTGCGCCTCCATTGTTCAGGGAAGGCGGGGAGAGAAGCATCGAGACGCAGTTGGACAGCTACGTGACCGCGAAAGTCAAGTCCTGCGTGGACGATATAGCATTGCCCGAATTCTCTGTCAACCCAATCAGGGCACCTGAAGTGAGGACGACCATAGGCGCGGAAGGAGTATCCTTCGCGCTCGCATATCCGCTCGAGATAGTGCGCGAGGGCGAACGCTTTGAATATTCTGAATATGCTGCCCATGTGGATGCGCCTTTGAGCGAGATGTATAACGTGGCCAAGGAAATCGCGAACCTCGAGAGCAAAGGCAACTTCCTGGAAAGGCACGTGATGCAGACCATAAGCTCCTATTCAGGAACCTACAAGGACGCGTTGCCTCCGATAGCAGCGGCTACCTTCGACCTGGACAAGGGCAAGCGATGGGTCAAGGCAGATGTCCAGAGGAACGTGCGCAACCTCCTAAGCGCTTACATCCCTCTGTTGAGGGTGTTCGGCACGCGCAACGCCATATTCCTGGAGACTCCCGGTGACGTAAGGGATGAAGAACTATGGCAACGCACTCACAATCTCAACGCGATAATCGCGCTCAAGGAGAACCATCCTGAACTCGAGATAAGGTTCTCTTCATTGGACTGGTGGCCTGAGCACTTCGACCTGAACTGCCGTGGCCAGGTGTGCGCGCCCGACAGTTTCGTCAACACCTGGGGATTCCCGTTCGGATTCCAGAAATACAACTTCGCCTACGACGTATCTTTGCCGGTGCTGGTGGAGATACGCTCGCCGGATTCTCTCGGCAGGAAAGGGCTGAATTTCAATCTTATGCTAGAGGCGAACGTGCGCAATAACGACCCATTGCCGTTCTTCTTCGAGCCCAACCTGCCCTACGCAAACTACACGCCGGTAAGCGGCTCGCTGATGTGCGATCCTGAACAACGCACAGGACCAGAAGCAGAGATACGCGTCGTGGACGGGCTCACTGGCGCTCCATTGGACCTGCCGATCACGTTCAGCTGCGGGCCCGAAAGCTGCGGAATGGGAGACACCGTCAATGGCGTCCTCCGGACAAAGATGCCGGTCTGCCTGGGCGGAACGCTCGAGGCCATCGGCGCGGGCAGGTTGCTGGCAAGGACGCCGCTGAACACGGTAGACGACACGTTCATCAATGTCACGATAGAATCCTGGGAGCCGAAGACAGTCGCCGCCCGGGCAATGAGACTGCAGTTCACAAAGAGCAACGGCAGATGGTCGCAGACGCCCTACCGCGCGCAGCACAGCTCCTATGACGAGACAATACTCATACTTGAGCGCACAGCGACAGGCTACGATGATTCCTACGTCGCCGCGGCTGACATCTGCGGCACCGAGACAGGCACGGTCGACCTGGTGCCGGGCAACTACACAATCAGCGTGATTACCATGTACCACGGGCCGATTACCTTCCCGCCGCGCGAGGAATGCGTCGACCTTGTGACGGAGAAGCAATGCTACAAGATACCCGACGAGCCGCTCTACTTCGGAAAGCTGGGCGCGGAATGCGACGGCGGAAACCCGCTGCTGATAGGAACGAGCACGGTGCGCTGGGAACTCACGCCAGGGGAACTGGCGCGCGGGCCTTCTGTAGTATTCAAGACGTTGGTTGCGGCAATAGACGACATACCTGAGAATGAAAGAGTGCTAGAGGATATAGACTCAATATCGCTGACGGAGCAGAGAGCGCCCGGATTCCAGCCGATGCTGCGGCCAGAGGTGGTGCTGGGATGAAGACGCTCACCGCCGCCTGGATGGTCGCGCTCATAATCAGCATGCCTTTCGTGATAGCGGAAGCGCACGCTTCGCTGTCCATAACCGCATTCGAAGGCCGCGACTCCGTGCGCGGCTCGGTGCGTTCGGACGATGAACTGACTGTGGAAGCATTGCTTTCCTATGCGGATGATGATACTATATCCCGCGACCAGTTCGTCATAAACGCGGAAGGCGTCGATAGGATAGCGCAATCCTGCGTCCTCGAAAGCGGCAGGACATTCAGGTGCACGTACAAGC
>CAYSVV010000018.1:0-9716 GCA_964434695.1 uncultured Methanosarcinales archaeon | reverse complement strand
TTCCATCAGCATGCAGCTCGACGGTTTTTGGTTTCTTTGGCACGGACATTGCGCGCATGATGTTCTTGTCGAGCTTGTCTGCCCACTTGAACTGTGCCGTTGTCCTGCCGCCATAATCATTCTTGACTGTCTTGATCGCGATTATCCTGAGAGCAGGGCATTCTATGATTGTGACGGGTGTCGATATCTCCTCGCCTTTGGTGGGGGTGGTCGCGTGGTTATCGATATTGATTATGTGGGTCATTCCTGCCTTGTAGCCGACAAAACCCAGGAGCTTGACATCCTTTGTGACAGGCCAATGCCTGATGCGGGCGGTCATCCTAGCCGAGCGCTTCCTCGGCCAGACCTGCATGCTCGATTTTCTTGGGTTTCTCTTGCTTGGCATATGACTTCCTTTTGTGGCAGAGCGCGCCAGATAAGTGACGCTGGTCGCGTTCGTTTACGAGCCTCTTACGGGTATCCTCAAAGAAACAGTTTCACAGACTGTACTGAGAATTTCCCTTCTCAGGCTCATCCCTTGTACCTATGACCACATAGGCACTGTTCTTGCGGGGAAAGGCACTTCTTTATTAATCTATTGGGGGTTCATAACACGAGTTTTGTTAAGTCATTTAACACGTCTGTGATTGGTTTGTCATTTGGATGATTTATCCTAATGTTGTTAAGTTATTTAACAAATATTGGTTTATAATCGTTTTTGCTGTATTTTTGGGCTAAATGCGTTGTTTCATTCTTCTGTTAAGTTATTTAACAAATATAGTTGGATTTGTCGTATTTTGCTCGTCGAAGGATGATTTGAGTACGATCAGAATTGTGTTAAATCATTTAACAGAAGGTCATTCATCTTTCTTGCGCGAACGCTTGTTCTTCTCAGCATCCCTTCTTAGGAAAAGCATCCTGATCTTGGAGTACTGCACCGGATTCTTGATCTTGCGACAAAGTCCGTCGGGATTGCAGACGCCTATCTGCTCGTAGAAGTTCTTGCAGTTCGGCGGCATAAGCTTGTCTTTTCTGGACTTGTGGTGTCGCAGGTGCCCTTTGATAGTGACTTCCCGCAGGGGCTCTTCGCAATGCTTGTTGAATTCAGTTAGCCAGTCCTCGATCTTCTCATAGGGCCAGCCACATATGACAAGGAAATTCACGGCAGCGAAAAGCGCGCGCTTCTTGCCGTCCTTGAGTCCCTGGGAAATGGATTTCATGCAAGGAGGGAATACGTCCTCGGGCAATGCCTCGGTTGATATCTCGACGGGCAAAGGTGCCTTCATGTCCTTCTCTGCTTTTTCTGAAAGCGGAACAGTCAGCTTGTGCGCAAAAGCCTGCTCGAAAAGGGTTCTCGCCTCACCCGGAATCACATTCTCCCTGTCCAGGAATTTTCCTTTGAATTTTATCGCGCTGGGTTCGGCGGTCTTCTTGTCAAAGGAAAGCAGATCCTTCGGGTCCACTGGTATGCTTACCAATCCTGACTTGTCGTGCAGGGAATAGGGCGCGCGGACAAGGTGGCGGCTCGCTATCAATATTGTGTCGATGGCGAGAATCGCGAATGGATCCAGAAAAAGCTTGCCGTTCTCCTTCTTCACGACCTCGTCATAGGACTTGCCCGTGGTTTTTAGGACACCCTCCAACGTGAACTTGTCGACAATCATCTTGCCCAAAGGCGCCTTTATCTCGTCCTGTAAGTATGCAGCTATCTTTCTCGGGCCCTCGGGAAACAAATCCTTGACCTCGTGCATCTTACCCTCGAAGTAGGCCTCATCGGGGAACGCCTCGAAAGGCACGCCGATGTGGAAACCATGGTTGCCGCTGAACTTCACGCTTACCGACTTTATTCCCATGCTCTTTAATTTCTCGACGATGATGTGCGCGGCTATCTGGCTGAATTCCAGGTTCGGGCAGTCGATGTCAAGCACCAAGTCCCAGCCGCTGCGTAGCGTGTCGAGTTGGCGGCGCGGCATACCCGTGACTATCTGCAAAGGATCAACCCATCTTTCCTCGCCGATGTGGAAGCTCGTTGCGCCCCTCTGGGTGAAGGCGAGGACATCACGCGGCCAACTGAGGATATCAGGACGTTTGCCATAGGTGTCCCTGTTGCCGTAGAAAACACCCACCTCTCGGTCGGCGGCGGATTCCACCATGGCCTTCTGGACCTCAGGACGCTTGTAGTGGCGTAGCGCCACGCTCACATGGATGACCATTTTCCCCCGATGGTGGCTGCCGGCTCACTATTATATAGGTTGTGCGGCTGGAAAGCGGCATGGTTCCCACGGTCGATGAGTGGAGAGACGAACTTGAACGATTGCGGGCATTCAAGGGAGTGATACTGGTCGAAGGCAAGAACGACAAGGCCGCTCTTGAGAAGCTCGGCATGGGAAATATCATCGTTCGCAGCGGCCCGCTCTTCGCTGTCGTGGAGAAAGTGGTGGAAACCGCAGACAGGTGCGTGATACTGACTGATCTTGACGAGGAAGGGCGGAAGCTCTATTCCGAGTTCAAGAAAGGGCTCCAAAGGCACGGCGTGAAAGTTGATGATCGTTTCCGGAAATTCCTTTTTCGGACAGGAGTGTATCATATCGAGGGGATGGACACTGCCGTCCGTCATTTGGGGCTGTAGTCCTTTCCGAAGAACTCCGTGAGTGTCTTCGCTTTCTTCTCGCCGACGCCTTCAACACTTTTCAACGACTCTTCATCTGCGTTGGCTATGCCGCGCACGCTGCCGAGCTTGGCGAGCAATTCCTTTGCCAGGACAGGCCCGACTCCGGGGATGGCGCCGACGACATATTCCTGTTGATGATGCGGCGTCAATGGTTTTGAATTATGCGCCGAGAAATTCGAAGAGCCCTCGTTCTGCTCCCGCTCTGCGATTATCTTCAGGAGCGCGGCGGTCTCCCTTCCGTCTGAAGTCATTATGACAGGAATCCCAAACGCCACGGCGAGCGCGGCCATCATCCCGCGGATGCTGTTGGGGTGGACGTTGCGCAGCGAGTAGATGTCTTTGTTGCCTTCGACCACGATTATCGGGCGCTCGTAGGTCTTGCGCAACAGCTTCGCCTGCTCCAAAAGCCGGCCATCTAGTATCGACGCGATGAAATCATCCTGAGTCTTGAATTCAACGCCGCAACGCGCGCTCAACATGTAATCGCCGCAGGGAAGCATTTCCAGGCGCACATCCATATCGGACTCGACGAGGCCGCGGGCGACGGCGCTTTGCTTCTCCCGGAAATCCACGATGACCGCTATCTTCACCTTGCTTTTCTCGCCGCTCTCGTATCTCGAAAGCGTGGCCTGTGGCTGCTGGAGAAGTTTTTGGTTAAGGGAGGAGCGCATATCTCTGAGGATGTTCACCATCGCCCTTTCCTTGTAGCGCGCGGACATGGCGTAGGCCTCGTCTCGGGTGTTGCGCGTTATCAATATCACGACCTTTCCATCGTCCTGCCTTCCGGTGCGGCCACGTCGTTGAATGTTACGTATAGCGCTCGGCACTGGTTCGTAGAAAAGCACGAGGTCGACGCTGGGTATGTCCAATCCTTCCTCGGCCACGCAGGTGGCGATAAGCACGTTGAACATACCGTCGGTGAACTGCGCCAACATCTCCGCCTGTTTCTTTTGCGACAAACCCGTGCCTGCCTTCTTCGCCTGTCCGACGAAGACTTCAGGCAAAACTCCTGGCAGCTGCAGCTGTTCCTTCAGTCTGACTGCTGTGTCTCGGTATTGCGTGAAAAGGATTATCTTCGCCATGGGATTAGATGCTATCTCCGCGGCGCAGATCTCCGATACCTTCTGCATCTTCGGATGCTCGACGCCCTGTTCAATGAGGCGTTGCGTCTTGATGTGCACCGTCTTGACATATGGATCCTGGACTAGGTTCTTCACAGCCTTGCTCTGCCCGGCAGTGGCATCCTCCTGTAGCTTGTCAAGATAGGTGTTCAGCTGCGTCAGTCCCTGGCTCTCCAGGAGTTCCTGCGCGTGCTGAAGTTTCATTATCTCGGCCAGGACTGAAAGGGATTTCAGCACGTCACCGCCTCGTTCCCCGTCACAGAAACGCGAACGCATCTCGGCCTGGGCGCCAAGCACCTCTTTCCTCGTCGGGCTGGGTGAAAGGCGGGTGTCGGGAAGCTGCTCGATCCGCGCGCGCACTGTCTGGGCAAGCAATTTCTTCAGCTCAATCATCTGGGGAGGAAGGTCGACACGAATGGGCCGCATATCCACTTTCTGCACGTAAGGAGCGACATCGTCATCTTCCGGAGCGCGCACTTCTACGTGCTCGACGAAAAGGTTGGTGCATACTTCCATTATTTTTTCCATGTCGCTTCCTGGAGAAGCGGTCAACGCAAGGAGATGCGGGAACTTCGCCTTTGCCTGGTATCTCTTGGCGAGGAAAACATAACTGTAGTCGCCAACAGCGCGATGGGCTTCATCAAAAACAAAAAGCGAGACATCCTCGAGAGGTATCCTTCCTCCGATGATGTCGTTCTCCAATCCTTGGGGAGTGCTGAATATGAACTGTGCCTCTGCCCATTGTGCGCTTCGCTTTTCCGGAGGCACTTCACCGGTGAAAAGCGCGAACGATTCATCAGGAGCTTCTAGATGTTTCTTGAATGTCGAGAGATGCTGGTCGCAGAGCGGTTTTGTCGGGGCGAGGAAAACGACCTTGGTGCCGGGATGCACCGAAACCCGCTGGATTGCGAGAAGCAACGCTATCGCGGTCTTTCCCATTCCGGTGGGAAGCACGACCAGGCAGTTGCGCTGTGCACAGGAGGCTAGAATTGTCTCCTGATACAGCCTGGGCGTCAAATCCCTTAGTTTTGCCAGAGTCACCTGCATGCCACCATAATGTCAGTCCCGCTTAAAAGCGGACCGCGGAACTGTCGAGTGGGCGGTGGGCCCTTATTATTTGTGGCACTGAACACTTATATAGAGGCTGGAACGCGAGAGCCCATGGAATTCCAGGGATTCACGCTAGATGATTTCCAAGTAGAGGCGGTAAATAGTATCGAGGCCGGCAACAGCGTAGTTGTCTCAGCCGCCACAGGCACTGGCAAGACGTTGGTGGCTGACTGGGTGATAGACAAGGACATCAAAGCAGGCAAGCGCGTGATATACACCGCGCCGATTAAAGCGCTCAGCAATCAGAAATACCGCGACTTCACGAAGCGCTATGGAAAGGAAAGCATCGGCATAGTCACCGGCGACGTGCAGATCAACACCAACGCGCAGGTGCTGATAATGACCACGGAGATCTATCGCAACATGTTGCTTGCGAGGGATGAATTGATAGGCACGGTGCAGCACGTAATCTTCGACGAGATACACTACATCAGCGATTTTGAAAGAGGAACTATCTGGGAAGAGAGCGTCATATTCTCCCCGAAGTTCGTGCGGTTCCTGTGCCTAAGCGCCACGATACCGAATGCCCAGCAGTTCGCGGACTGGATATCGAGTATCAAGGAGCACAAGGTCGACGTTGTCCAGTATTCCAAAAGAGCGGTGCCACTGAAGCATTTCGTGTTCGACGCGGAGTTAGACCTCACTACATTGACGGATCTCAGAAAAAAGATCGATAAACGCACGCCCCGCGTAGGAAGAAATATGCGGCGCGAACGTCTAAGGAAACCGTTGCCCGAGCAGGTGGTGGCGGAGCTGAAGAGGCGCGACTGGCTGCCCTGCCTCTATTTCGTTTTCTCAAGGATGGATTGCGAACGCCAGGCAGGATTCCTCTCGAAACATTTCGATTTCCTGGACGGCATGAATAAGGCAAAGGTGCAACAGCGTTTCCGCGAGGTCATTCCTAAGGAGCAGAAAACGCTTGAAAGCGTAAGGCGCGCGAGGGAACTGTGCGCGAGGGGGATAGGCGTCCACCACGCAGGCCTTCTGCCTTGCGTGAAGGAAGCAGTGGAACTGTTGTTCGCGGACGGGCTGCTGAAAGTTCTTTTCACAACAGAAACTTTCGCGGTGGGTCTCAACCTGCCCGCCCGCGCGACGGTATTCAACTCATTCACGAAGTTCGACGGAATGAACTTCAGGACATTATTCGCGAAGGAATACTGGCAGCTCGCTGGAAGGGCCGGCAGAAGAGGAATAGACATCGAAGGGTTCGCGATTGGAGTGATAAACAGGAGCACGGACGACCTCGAAAGAATCGCGCACATAACCGCGGCAGACACCGAGCCGATAATATCCCAGTTCAGGATGTCCTACAACACTGCGCTACATCTCGTGATCCAACACACGCCTGAAGAAGTCGAGGTCATACTTCGCAGCAATTTCGACCAGTACGTGAAGAAGAGCGAAAAGGGCGCGGCAAGGGTGACTGCGAGTTATACCAACCGGCTAAAGAAACTCCAGCAGATGGGCTATCTCGACGAGGATAACAAACCGACTCCAAGGGGGCATTTCCTGCTCAACATCTATAGCTATGAGTTGCTGGTGGGCGAGATATTCAGCACAGAAATCTGGAAGGATCTCAGCTCAGAGGAGATTGCGCTGGTCTCGGCAGCGATAGTCTACGAGGAACGCCGCCAGGAGAACTATGAGCAGCGCGGAGTGAGGGAAGAGGTCGCCAGGATATTATCCGTTCTGGACAAGAACGAGTACGCGCGACGCGAGTTCAACAGAAAGGCGTTGAAGACGCTCGCGGTGTTGGTATTGAGATGGTGCAACGACGCGACGTTCGAGGATCTGTTGCGCGTGACGGACGCGGCCGAAGGCGACATAATACATCTTCTCAGGCGCACCATAGACCTTATGCGCCAGGTAAGGCACGCGGCGCATGATGATAACCTGCGCGACAAGATAACCAAGGCGATGGAGATGCTTGACCGTGATGTCGTCTCGGTCAATCTCTAAAAGAAGCGCGGGTCGTCACTGCGGACTATCATCGTCGGCCGGGCGGCTGGTTTTCTGGGAGGTTCCGGGGCTTTTGGTTTGCTGGTTTCAGGTTCTTTTGGGGCCGGCATGAACTTCAGCATCTCGATGCCTTTGCGGAAACTTATCGGTCCGCAACTGTCACATAGAAAGAACGGACCCCACTTGCTCTCTTTCATTACAGTCCAGGAACCACAGGCGCACCTAACTGGTTGCAATTGCTGGCGCGTGTGCTCCCGGCAGACAGGGATGTTTTGTTCATTCGTGGCCGTCGCCAGCTTGCCGCAGAAAGGGCATTTGTTCTCGCGCGACTCTCCATAACTTTTGCGCATCAGCATATACCTTGTTTTTTCATTAAGAATCCGGTCAGGAGCCCGGCAGCGAAGGACAATATTATTGTCTTGACAGAAGCGTACCAGACCGCGGCCGCGACAAAACCCGCCAGGAACCCTAGGATTATCAAATACCAATAGGACGTGGTGCCAGTCTTGCGCGATGAAAGCAGCTTGGCCCCGAGCATCACCCCTGCGATGGCCGCGCCAGCGTAGGCGCTGAACGCGGAATCGTTTCCGGAAGCGATGATGGCTCCTATAATCAACGCGACAGCACCGAAAGTCTCGCCGAGATTCTTTGTTATTAATTTGATGAAATCCATACTAGTCCTCGAACATCTCGTGCCAGCCGTAGCCGAACAAAGTAGCGACAGCGATCGCGGCCAACAGGCCGATCCATCCGAATCCGCCCGTCGCCCCGAATGTCACCGCGAAACCTATGAATGCCCCGAGCACGACGGCGGCGAACCCTCTCCAGTAATAGAACACGCGCGAACCGTCGAGAGGCGGCAACGGTAGAATGTTCTGTATCGCCATCATCAGGTTCACGCTTGCGAAAGTCTCGGCGCGGTCGCCGAACAGAGCGATTGAAACCATGGCAGCTAGCGCGTTCGCGATGGGACCCGCGAGAACTATGAACGCCTTACGCGCGGTGCTGCTCCTGTATCTGTAATGGCCTATCCTGTGAAGAGGAAGATCCTCGAGCTCGGTTTTTGTGGCCGCGAGAACCGGGAACGCTCCCCTGGATGCGAAAGCCACCAGCAAGGAAATGCCTACCCAGGGCCAGCTTATAATCTGCGTGACTTTCACGCCGTTGCGCAACGCCTCCAGGCGCTGGGCCCAGTGATGGATAAGCAAAGCGACGATGCTGCACATCAGCGCCAGAAGGAAATTCGCCAGGCCAATCGAGACGTCTGCCTTGCCGATGCCCCAGTCATCAAAAGAGACGACGAAAGCGAAGAGCAGGGAAACTATCGCGAGGTCTTTCCACTCAGACCAACTGAACGCGCCGTGACGCTTCAGCACGTCGATATAGTTCTTTAGCACGGAAAGCAAAATGCTCGGCTTCCTTATAAAACTGACGTGGTCCAGCCCTGGCTAGATACCGTCCAGGTCGGTTTCATCTTCTTGCGGAGCAAGGCCGCCATCTCTTTTCCGTGGCCTGCGCCAACGACCGCGAGGATTATCCCATCCGTTTTCTCAGCGAGCACCGAGAGTCGCCGCGCCATCACTTCATTGCGTTCAGTGACGAGCACGCGGTGGAAATTCGGGTAGCGTTTCTTCACGTCGCGCAAAAGTTTGTCGATGGTGTGGGCGTCAGGGACCTTTCTCAGGTCAAAGGGCAATTTTTTCTTGCCGCCGAAAATCCCCTTGATCACGTCCCAGACGAAACGGAAACGTTCGCGCCAGGTTATCGCCCTGGACAATCGCTTAAGCGTCAGCTGGATTTCCTGGTCCACGAGCGCGAGGGGGATTTTACGTGCCCTCGCGACACGAATGGCCGCCATCATGTCATCGCCGGGTTTTGTGCCTACTTGGTCGCCGAGCATCTTCTCTGCCCAGGCCCCGAGGAGCATGAAGAGGTAACCGCTGATTCCGATATGCCTTATGTCGCGCAGACGCACCTTCTCCTTGCGTGGGTGCAGAAGGCCTTCCAGGCGTTGCCGGTCCAGCTCCAGGGCTATGATTGCTGGCTTGTGCTCGTCTATTGCCTTCTCGATGGCCTTCACGCTCTGGGTGGAAATGTGGCTTGTGCCCACAAGAACGACATTGCCGATTTGCATAAACCCCCTTTTTTCAGCTGGCTTATAAAGCTGCCTTCAGGGATATCGACTCTACCAACGCAACAATTTTAAATACTTACACCATTCAATAATAGTCATAGGGAGGAACAGAATGCTTAAGCTCAAAAAAGTCAGTGAAGTATACGACATGAAGGTATTCACCGAGGCAGGGGACTATTTCGGCGATGTCGAGGAAGTTGTCATGTCCAGCACAAAGGTGCATGGATGGCGCGTCCGAAGCTCGAAGAACTCGTTCCTGAGCAAGGTCCTCGGAAGCGCGAAGGGCGTGGTCGTGCCACACAATCTCGTCAAGAGTGTCGGTGACGTCATGCTCATTTCGCGTGCGGCAGTGCCGAACTACACGGGCGAAGAAGAAGCCGAATAGACACTTTTTTATTGAATCTTTTTTCTGAGGCTCTCACGCGACTGTAGTTCAGTGGTAGAATGCGAGCTTCCCAAGCTTGAGATGCGGGTTCGATTCCCGCCGGTCGCATATGTATGAATATGTAGCCGTGGCCTGGTTGATGGCGCAGACGCTGAAGGTCATGATACGATCACTGCACAAGCGCAAGTTCGTACCGCACCTATTTCTCGTCTCAGGCGGGATGCCGAGCGCGCACAGCGCGCTGGTCACGGCATTGACGGCCGTGGTCGGTCTTACTGAAGGCCTTGCCAGTCCGATATTCGCGATGACCCTGGTGTTCTCGTTGATCGTGATTTATGATGCCGTCGGCCATCACGC
>CAYSVV010000017.1:0-9719 GCA_964434695.1 uncultured Methanosarcinales archaeon | reverse complement strand
TGAAAGACGTTCCCTTGGCCCAGGGCAGGTTCCTGCCTCCGAAAGCCATGGGTCCGGCTGCATTCAACGTCTACGGAGACAATGTCGCGTTGATTCTATGGACAGAGAAGCCAGTGGCTGTTCTCATTCGTAATGCCGAGATGGCCGCTTCCTATCGTGGCTGGTTCGAGATCCTCTGGAAAGCGGCTAGTCCTGGAACTCGTCGACGCTGACGAAGCCGTCTTCCGCGTGGCTGTCAATGACTGCTGTGCTCTTCAGTCCGGTGAGTATCACCATGGTGCGCATCTTACCGTTCATGGCCTCATCGGTCTGTATTCCCCAGAACAGCTTGGCATCTTCATCGATGGATTTGCGGACGACGTTGAGCGCTTCCTCAGCCTGACTCAGTGTGAAGTCCTTCCCTCCGACGAGGTTTATCAGCGCGGACTGTGCGCCGCGAAGGTTGGATTCTATGAGTGGATTCTGTATCGCAAGCATAACTGACTCGACTACCTTGTTTTGCGAGTTGCTTTCTCCCAGTCCTATGGTCGCCACGCCTGCGTGCCTCAAAACAGCGCGAAGATCAGCGAAGTCGAGGTTCACCAATCCAGGACGGGTTATCATCTCGATGATGCCACGTAATGCGCTCGCGGATACTTTGTCGCTGAGCTTGAACGCTTCAAGCATACTCAAGTCCTGGGCGTGGAGCATCAGCTTGTCGTTGGGCAACACCACCAGCGCGTCGACCGTCTTCTCTAGCTTTTTGAGGCCTGCCAGGGCGTTGTCCATCCTGCGCTGGCCTTCCATCTTGAATGGCATCGTCACCAAAGCAACAGTGAGTATCTGCTCGCTTTGGGCAATTGATGCTATGATCGGAAGCGATCCTGTTCCCGTTCCGCCGCCAAGTCCTCCGACGAGAAAAAGTATGTCGGCGCCCTGCACCGCATTGCGTAAGGCTTCGCTGCTTTCGTTGGCGGATGCCTCGCCTATGGTCGGGTTGTTTCCCGCTCCCAGGCCGCGCGTCAGTTCCTTGCCCAGTATTATCTTGCGGTCCGCGTTGGTAGTCAGCAGATCCTGTGCGTCGGTGTTCGCTGCTATGACGTCTATGCCACGGACATCCAGCTCTGCCAAGGTGTCGAGAGTATTGTTGCCAGCTCCGCCCGAGCCGATTACCTTGATGCAGATTCCTCTCTCGCCTATTCCCATTTCAGTCTCAACAGTATCTTCCATTTAGCAACCCGGCGTCACGCCCTATTCAGAATCATCAAAGTCGGTATCCTCGAAATCTTCCATATCGTCTTCTGCCATGGTTACCTCCCCTTGACAGAATACTGCAGATGTTTTATTTAAAGATTCTGAAGTTATGCTACTTCATCAGGCCGGTGCACTTGGTCTCTTTGTGGCCACAGGCTTCGCATACATAGTTCATGTATTTCGCGTTGCCAGAAATCGACGAGAAACTAGATCGCATCTTCTTTTTGCACTTTATACAGGATTCGCTCTCGTTTTGCATGTCTGGCTGCCGCTGACTTTGGTATTTAATCCTTTGGAATGCGTATTATGCACCATCAGGATGAGAAAAATATGCCGCCGGACACGTGGGTTTACTTCGCATCGGCCATGCGTTCCTCTTTTCCCGCGCCAGATGCCCGACGGCCTTGTTGTTAGTGTAGTTATGCTGGTGATGGAATGTCGTCAATTTAGTATACTTTTTAGTATACTAGTTACGTCTACTTTTATTATAAAGACGCAGGGTTCCGTGATTTCTATTTCAGAAAATATCTATTAACAAATATATTCTACAGATTATACAATCCTCGTTTCACGTGCGTAGCATTTAAAAAAAGGGGCATGTTATCGATATTGAGGTGGGTACAAATGGACCTATGGGTTATCATATTGATAGTCGTGGTCGCAGTTGTGTTGCTGGCAGTTGTGCTGCTCTACAACGGATTAGTGCGGCTCAAGAACCAGGTGAAGAACAGCTTCGCCCAGATAGACGTGCAGCTCAAAAGGCGCAATGACCTCATACCGAACTTGGTAGAGGCGGTCAAGGGCTACATGAAGCACGAGAAAAGCGTGCTTGAGAACATCACCAAGGCAAGGTCGGCAGTCATGGGCGCGTCCTCTGTCGAGGAAAAGGCCAATGCGAGCAACGCGTTGACAAACACTTTGAAATCGCTCTTCGCAGTCGCCGAGAACTACCCGAAGTTGCAGGCCAGCGAGAACTTCCTGCAATTGCAGGAGGAGATCACCGGCACCGAGAGCAAGATCGCCTATGCGCGACAGCACTATAACGACATGGTGATGCACTTCAACACAAAGATAGAAGTGTTCCCTAACAACGTGCTGGCCGGAACATTGGGCTTCACCAAGGAAGCGATGTTCGAGGCGACCGCGGCAGAAAGGAAGAACGTCAAGGTGTCGTTCTAAGGTTCCATGGTCAAGGTGCATTTCGACGAGGTCAGGGCCAACAAGATAAAGTCCTGGCTTCTTGTTTTTTCTTTTCTTGTTCTGATAGGAATTCTCGGCGCGATTGTGGGCATCCTGTACGATAACATCTTCGTGGGCGTCGGTCTGGCGGTATTCGGCGGGATTTTCTACACATTGATAGTCTGGTACACCGGAAGCTCGATGATATTGGGGATGATGGGTGCCCGTCCTGTCACCAAGAAGGAATTCCCGCACCTGTTCCATACCGTCGAAGGCCTTGCCGTGGCGGCAGGAATTCCGACGCCGAAATGTTACGTTATCGATGACACCGCATTGAACGCATTTGCGACCGGAACAAGCCCGGAGAAGGGCATAATCTGCGTCACGACTGGTTTATTGGCCAAGCTGGACCGTTCCGAACTGGAAGGGGTCATCGGCCACGAGATGTCCCACATCAAGCACCTGGATATCCGCGTGATGATGCTGGCCGCTGTTCTGGTGGGCGTCGTGACTTTGCTTTCCGACTTCCTGCTCCGTTCTTTCATTTTTGGCGGCGGCAGACGCGATCGTGACGGCGGCGGAGGCCAGCTCCAGATCATACTTATAGTGGTCGGCCTTGTCCTGGCCATATTGAGCCCGTTGATAGCTCAGATGATTCAACTTGCGATATCCAGAAAGAGGGAATACGCCGCCGACGCAGGCGCAGTCATACTGACTCGCCATCCAAGTGGGTTGGCCGGTGCTTTGAGGAAGATAAAAGGGGACCCTGATCCGTTGGTGGACAAGGCCAACCGCGCCACAGCGCACCTTTTCATAAGCACTCCGTTCAAGAACAAGCACAGTTTCTTCACCGGCCTGTTCTCGACGCACCCTCCGCTTGATGAAAGGATACGCCGTGTGGAAGAGATGTGATTCGCGTCAAACAGCCTACTCATCATAGTCGCCGAGGCTCAGCACGAACACTTTCCCGCCCTTTTTACCGCCAAAGTATCCTGCGTTGAATCGATCTCCTTTGAGTTTGGTGAAGACAACCTCGTGGGCTTCGCCGTGCTTTTCCATCAGCATCAGGGCGTACCCTATGTCCCTGCCGATGTCATTGTCGTAGAATTCGCTGCGCTCATAGCTGGGGCCGGCGTAATCCGTGGAGTCTTCCTGCGCGGCGTGCATGTGGTATCCGAAGACGTGGGGCAGTATGACGCGGGTGTTCTCCGGCATCCGATAAGTGGAATTGCTTCCGCTGAAAAGCGCAGCGACCCTATTGCCGAATTTCTCTATGTCTTTCTTCCTTATGATGGAATCTATGCTGGCTATCGGGACGATATCGAGGATGTGGTCGCGGAAGACAATCAACCCGCCGTGTTCCGATGGCAGGTATCCTTCTTTCACTTGTGCATCCGCGAGGTCCAGTCGTATTTCGTCCATCACTCTTTTCCGGAAGCGGGGCGTCTTTAGCGCGTCAATCAATGCCCTGATCCGGTGAAGCTGTCCAAAATCCATCTTGCGCAATATTTTCCTGTCGGAATATATCGCTCTCACGTCATCGTAAGTCTGCCCGGGCATTTTGCCGTTGGTGTAAGGAGTGTGATGCAATGACTCCAGTTCGCGTTCCAAGGCGGATACGCTGGGTTTTTCGCCGATGTTCTCCGCCAGGTGCTGGGCGTTTGCGAACGCTATTGGGTGCGCGCTTTGGCTCAACCTGGCGACAAGGCTGACGCTGTCGGTCTTGCGTCTGGCGCAACCGCTGAATCCTGCTGCCAAAAGCATCAGAAACATCCTTCTGTCCATGAGCCCCCCGACTAGAAAAGCCAAGGTGTCCCCACTTAATAATAGTTACCATCATTCGGCACGCTTTTAATGGGGCGAGGAATGGCATCTTTATGGCCGACATATACCCTGCCCTGGAGGACTCGATGCTACTGGCATCAGTCGTTTCCAGGCAAGCGCGAGGCAAGGTCCTGGAGATCGGCTGTGGCTCAGGAATCCAGGCACAGACCGCATTAAGCAACAAAGCGACGCGTTCTTTTCTCGGTGTCGACATCAACCCTGCCGCGGTGATACAAAGTCGGGCCAATGTCAATGACAAACGCGCCCGTTTCCTGCTCGGCGATCTTTTTTCTAAAGTTCCAAAGACAAAATACGATACCATATTGTTCAACCCGCCTTATCTTCCGGATGATCGGATGGGCGGCAGCAAGCTCGATAAAGCCGCCACCATCGGCGGAAAGCACGGCTGGGAGACAATTGCGCGTTTTCTGAAAACCGCCCCGGACTACCTTGCGGATAAAGGCGCAATATTGCTTCTTTTCACATCATTGACAGGCAAGGGAAAGGTGCACGATCTGATACAAGACGCGATGCTCGACTGGTCCCTGGAAGCCACCGACCACATCGGCTTCGAGACCTACTACGTATATGCCCTCAGGAAGACACAGGCCAGGATTACAGCCGAGAAAAAGGGCATCCAGGGCATCAAGTTCCTCGCCAAGGGAAAACGCGGCCTGTGCTACGCGGGAAAGCTACGTGGCAAGGATGTCGTGATGAAAGTAGAGAACCCCGCCAGCAAGGCGATTGGCAAGCTCTCTGACGAGGCCCGGAACCTGAGTATCGTCAACAGGATCGGCATAGGCCCGAAGTTGAGGTTCGCGTCGAAAGAATTGATCATCATGGATTTCGTGAAGGGCGAGCGCATCCGGGACTGGCTGGAGAACGCGGAAAAGAGATCGGCATTGAAGGTTTTCAACGAGGTCCTGAGGCAGTGCGAGAGAATGGACGGCCTCCACCTACAAAAAGAGGAGATGCACAACCCCTACAAGCACATAATTGTCCCGAAGAAAGGCAAGCCAGTCCTAATTGACTTCGAGCGCGCGAGAAAGATGAAGAAACCCCACAACGTCACGCAGTTCTGCCAGTATGTAGCGAGAAGCGGGTTTGTGGACAGGGAAACCGCCATGGCGGCCGCAAAGAATTACGCGATGAAAGGCAAGTTGGTTCTTTTCTAAACTCCAACAATCAGGACTTGACTTCCTCATACCATTCCCGGAAGACGCGCACGAACGTGGATATCCTGTCCTCGGAGACGTTGCGTTTGTAAATCAAAGCGGCTTTCTCGCGGACGAAATCAACGAATTGCGGCGTGTTGATGAAGACATGGTCGATGAATGCGTGGTGTGAGGGCTGATCTGTCTTTGCCACCCATTCGTGGACCGCGTCCTCGAGGCCGTTGTAGACCAGATTCGACAAGGCGAAGATGTTGCCTCTGTCGCGTTCGTCAGCGAACACGCTGGACATTATCGCCTTCATCTTGCCATATAGCTTCTTTTCCTTGCCCTGCATCCGGTGGATCATATGCTCGCCGGTGGCAAGAGAACGGAACATGTCGTGGAAGCCCGGCACGTCCTGTAGTTTGTCCACAAGGACTTGTTCCACTTCCAACTGTCCCTGGAATCGCTCGGCCTGTTGCGCCAGGTCGCCGGGTGTCATCACTATCAGCATCTGGTTGTGCAGGGTGGAATGCAATTGCTCCAACAACTTATGGGCATACTCATACTTCGTGGCCGCGAAATCCAGCGCCTGCTCGAGTATATGCGCGCGTTGTATCGCCTTGGAATGCTCTAAAGTTTCAAGGGTGGCGACGATATCCGCTTCCTCGCCGATTTCGACTGTGACATCTTTGTATTCCGCGTCAAGTATCTCCTTGAGCCGTTTCCGCGTGTTCGGGTCAGATAAAGACTCGGACAACCGGCGTTTCTCGGCGATGGACGAGAGATAGTCCGCCATGGCTGCCTTCAACAAGTCCTCGTCCTTGAGCAAGTCGTCAGCGAGATGTTCATCCGAAAGGTATCTCTTCAGAATCCTTAGTATGATATCACCCTCGCTCTTTTCATCAGGGAAAGGACACTAAGTGCGTATTTAAATTTCTTGGTGGGCCAGGCAAAACGCAAGATTAATCAAATCATCCCGCGTCTATCGACCATGGAAGACGACGCTCCCTACCAGCGAAAATCGCACAAGCACAAGAAGAAGGCAAGACCGGTCTACCGCGTGGGCGGCGGGAAGCGCTCCATGAACCTCAAGAACAAGGCGTGAGAGTGTGCCAAGTTCCAAGGAAAACGTTTTCTAAACTCGGGTTTCAGGCAAGGGCGATTTCAAATGAGTCTGGGTCTTTGTGGGCAGTACATCGCCGTAACTGACGAAGTTCTGTAGCATCCTGTATGCCTGGGCGTCTATCGGTATGCCTGATTTGGCCATTTCGTGCAGTGTCCTGTTCACATCATAATCCAGGCGCACCATGTGTACTCCTTTGTCGTCGATAAACACATAGCCAGTGCGGGGATCGTTGTCCCGGGGCTGGCCTACTGAAGGGACATTGACTATGGTTTGTGATCTCCAGGGCATGGCAACGCAATATTCGTGGGTGCCGGGTGCGATGGCGCGAGTGTGTGTTACGAGAGTGGATGCGTTTTTGCCCCGAACCTTTTGCGCCGCGCGTTGAGCAAGGTTGGGCTTGTTGTAGACATAGGCCATGTGAGTATGGCCGTATGCCGCGATGTCGACGTGTTGGTATTCCATTCCGCTGAGTATCATCCGCATGTTGATGGTCTCAGGATGGCTTTTCGATCCAGAGTAGATGTAGGGCAGGGATTTCTCACGACGGTTTTCCAGGATGGCTGCGGGGACCGCGTGGGCCAACGCCACGCTGTGGCCGGAACTTTGGAAGTTGTAGCTCATCCTGTCTCCGTTCATCAGCGCCTTGATTCCTGCTTCCCCGAGCTTGTTGGCTGTCCAGTCGGTCATCGCGTGCCAACGACTGCCTACCTGTTGGTCACGACCTATCCCGATGACTGCCAGGTCGTGGTTGCCGAGTATCCTGTTGTGGCCGCACGCCTTGTTCACGAGTTCCAGGCATTCCAAAGGACGAGCGCCATAATCGACGACATCTCCCAGGCAGTGCACTTCATTGATGCCCCGGCGAGCTATGTCTTCCAGAACGACCGTCAGCGCCGCGAGATTGGCGTGGATGTCCGTTATCAGCGCGAAGGCCATTCTGCCTCCTGCTCATCACTAGAATAGCAGAGACTGTGGCTAAGTAGGCTGTCTAGGTCCTTGCTCTGTGTGTTTTTCGCCATGGTGTGTATCTCACCACACACCTGACAAAATCACTTCATCTTCTTCTTGACCTTCTTTATCTCGCGCTCGAGCTTGAGCTTCTCCAGGAGTTCCTTGTAGCGGTTTCTTATCGTGACTTCGGTAACTCCGGCGACGTCGGCGACTTCGCGCTGCGTGCGCTTTTCGCCGTGTATCAATGCGCTGACATAAAGCGAAGCGGCTGCTATGCCTGTCGGGCCGCGTCCTGATGTCAGTTCGCTCATCTGGGCCCTTTCGAGGATTTCGACAGCCTTGCTCTGCGTCTCAGGAGCGAGCTTCAATGAAGAAGCGAACCTTGCGATGTAATCCGCCGGGTTCGAAGGCAGTATCTTTATGCCGAGTTCGCGCGTGACGAAGCGGTAGGTCCTGCCGATTTCCTTCTTCTCGATGCCGGAAGCTTCGGACAGTTCATCCAGTGTCCTGGGCACCTCGTGCCTTCTGCAGGCCGCATACAAAGCGCCGGAAACGACGCTTTCCATAGACCTTCCACGAACTAGTCCGCGCTGGACGGCCTGAGTATAGATCATGGCTGCTTCCTCTTCCACGCTGCGGGGCAGCTTCAGGAAAGATGATACTCTCTTCAATTCAGCCAGAGCCAACTTGAGGTTCCTTTCGATGGCGGTGCTGATGCGGGACTGCCATTTCCTTAGGCGGAAGAACTTGTTGCGGTCCCTGCTTGCGAGGTGCAATAGGTCTGCTTTCTGGCCGACTTCGGTTCCCAATCCGCGGTCGAACTGAGTGTAGGTCATAGGTGCGCCGGCTCCACGGCCTCCGCCGCCTTCGTGCTGGCCTTCGCTGTCGAACTCGCGCCATTCCTGGCCGAACTCGACCATTTTGTCTTCTATGACGATGCCGCAGTCACGGCAAATGATTTCGCCCTTGTCCCTGTTGATGAACAGGTTGATGCTATTGCACTCTGGGCATTTCTTAACATAGAGCATGTTGTCTGCCATTTTGTCCCCCAACTGTGCAGGTGCATATACACTGACATATATGCTGCGTAACCATTAACTATTTAATTCGAGTAAATAGGTAGTATATAAAGGTTTCTATCTTCGTCGGAACTGGAACAGAGCAAAAGCAAGGAAAAACGCGTTTTTGGCGTGTTTCAGCACTTCTCGCAGAAGCCGAACTTGTCCTCTTTCGCCAGGCCGACTATCGCCGCCTCGAGCTTCTTGCTATGGCGTTCTAGATCCGCCTTCAACTCGAGGTATTCTGCCTTGCAAAGAGGATGGTCGGTTATCTCCGCGTCCTTGACGTACTTGTCGATACGCCATATTATCCCTCGAAGCTTAATCAATAGGGATACCTTGTCGAAGTTGCAGTTGTGTTGCATTCCCTCACCCCTTTGGGTGCTCTTAGCTAGGAAACTATAAAAACGTTGTTCTGTATTTTAGCCCAAAAGAGGTGATGCATATCATACTGACGCTGGTAGCGGCGCTGCCAATCATCCTGATACTGGTTCTGATGGTAGGGTACAGGATGCCCGCTGTCAAGGCGATGCCGTTCGCGCTTTTGGTGACCATAATGCTCGCCACCGGAGTATGGCAATTGCCTTCCAACATAATGGGCAACGCGATGCTTAAAGGCATTTTCATCGCGTTCAGCATCATTTTCATAATTTTCGGCGCAATCTTGCTCGTGCGCCTGCTCGAATTGGGCGGCGCGATAAACCGCATCAAGAGAATGCTCGCTTCGGTCTCATCCGACCCGCGCGTGCAGGTCGTGTTGATCGCCTGGCTTTTCGGCGCTTTCCTTGAAGGTGCTGCGGGTTTCGGCACTCCTCAGGCAATCACTGCGCCTTTGATGATATCATTGGGCTTCCCGCCGTTGGCGGCGTTGCTGGCCGCTGTATTAGCCAATAGCACGCCCGTGACTTTCGGCGCGGCCGGAGTGCCAATTACTTACGGACTTGCCAGTTGGGCGAGCATAGACATCCTGGGAGTCTCGCAAAACGCGGCGCTTATCCATGCTTTATGCTCATTTATCGTTCCTCTCGCGATAGTGTTTGTCATGACTCGGCATTTCGGCGGCAAATGGAAGGATTTCACCGCGGCCATACCTTTTGCGTTGTTCACCGCCTTTGCGTTCTCATTGCCGATGCTGGCCATTGCCTGGACCATGGGTCCTGAACTCGCGACAATACTCGGCGCGGCCATAGG
>CAYSVV010000016.1:0-9722 GCA_964434695.1 uncultured Methanosarcinales archaeon | reverse complement strand
GCCTCCTTCAACGTGAGCTTCGCGCTCGGCCATGACCTCAACCTGAGCAACCTCGTCACCAACACCTTCTACTACTACAACGTCACTTCGTGCACATCCGCCGGCAGCTGCGCGACGGCAGGGCCTTTCAACTTCACGACGTTGCAGAACACGGACACTGTGCAGCCTGGCATTGTCTTGCTGCAGGCGCAGAATATTACGAACCAGTCTGCGGTCATCAATGTGAGCACGAGTGAGCTCACGAACATCACGGTGTATTATGGCATCACGCCGACCGTGCTCTCGAGCTATGCTTATAACACGACGTTTGAGGTGCTTTGGCTTGTCAATCTCACGGGCCTTGTGAACAACACGCAGTATTACTACAATATCACTGTGTGCGACCTCGGCGGCAACTGCAACACAACAGGTCCGTTCTCGTTCGTCACTGCCAACAATTCACTGGGAAGCATGCCGTATGTGATTGCCATTGAGCTCAACACGACGCGTCCGTACACGAACGACACGGACCAGAACGTCACGCTTCACCTGGTCACGGGCGACTATGGCAATGACCCCGTGAATAACATCACTGCGTGGTATGTGAATGGCACGCCCTTGACGAGGCTCTACTATCCGTTCATATCGAACACAAGCAATGGTTCGTATTCGAAGGACTATTCTGGCAGGGGCGTGAACGCGACCGTGTTTGGCGCGTTGTTTAACAGGACGAATGGCTTTGATGGCAAGGGCGCCTATTTCTTTGACGGCGTCAATGATTATCTCTCGCTCGAGGCGTACGCCCCGTCCACCCAGAGCAAGGAGGTTGCCATTGATGTCTGGTTCATCCGCCATCAGGACACTGGTGACTTCGAGCGGCTGGTGACGGCGGAGAACTCCGGCCTGTGCGCCCACGTTCCATACTACTTGCAGATATATGGCGGAACCGACACGGTGCAGTTCGGCGTGGGTACCGGAAGCGGCTGGGTCGGAGTGGTCGACTCGGCCGCGATATCATTGAATAAATGGTACCACGCGATCGCGACATACAACGACGCCACCAAGGAAATCAAGCTGTTCCTCAACGGGGTCAAGTACAACAGGACTGGGACCGGCTCACCTTACTCGGGCGCGGCAACCTGGGTTATGGGCAGGACCATAGGGTGCGCGGGCAACACCTACCTGTTCAGGGGGTTCATGGATGACTTCAAGCTCTACAACCGCGCTCTCTCGGACGAACAGATACGGTTGCTCATGACGAACGAGACGCGCGTCATCTCGCGCAACGAGACTGGTCCGGGTGACGTCTGGCGCGCCTGCGTGACGCCTAACGATCTCGTCGTGGACGGTACGACTGTGTGTTCGAACGATGTGCTTATCCTCGGGCCGCCGGTGATAACGCTGACGGGTCCTGCCAACGGCACGAATACGACGAATCCGTTGGTGAATTTCTCCTGGCGCCCCGTTTCGGCGTTTAGCGATATGCTGAGCTGCAATCTGACGATTGACGGTGTGCCGTTCGCGGAAGGAGTCATATCGCCCAATGGCACGGTGCAGAACATGTCGGTCGCGCTCGACCTGGGTAGCCATTCGTGGAGTGTCGCGTGCAACGACACGCGCAACCAGGGCGGTAGTTCCCGGACATATGTTGTCAGGGTTACGCCGAGGAATACGACACTCGACGCGTGGGACGAGACTGACGCGGGCAGGCCGTACGGGTCGATGAGCCGCTATGTGGGTGACAGTGTGTCCTTCTTCGCGAACTATTCGAACCTGTCGGGCGTGATGGCAGAGGCGACGTGCTTGATTGGGTTCAACACAAGCGGCGTCTGGACGGCGCAGGCGATGTCGTTCAATGCCAGTAAGGCGCTCTTTGAGTACAACCGGTCGTTCTCCGAGGGAGGCGTTGTTGTCTATAACGTGACGTGCAACCGCTCGGGATATCAGGATGCGACGGTCGTCACCAACGTGAGGGTGGCTGTTGGTAGCCTCAATATCAGTTGGGTATACCCCTTGACCAATGCGAATGTGACGTATGGGGAGTTCTCTCTCTTCCGTTTCAACGTGAGTTGCTTGTACGGCTATTGCGGCCAGGTTGACGTGAGCCTCGATCCGCCGAGCTGCACGCAGGCGAATGTGTCGCGGTACTGCGCGAACCCGGGTGGCAGCACGAATGATGGGGAGTATGTCGACCGCGTGGAGTTCGAAGGCATTGATATGGTGTCGGGCGACAACGACGGATACTTGGACGCGACGAGCAACATATCATCGTCGCTCACGCCAGGTCAGGTGTACGTGCTTACGTTGACATCGCAATCGAATGGCTATACTGAGTACTATTCGGCATGGTTTGACTGGAACCAGAGCGGCGTGTTTGACCAGGGCGAACGGGTGAATCTGGGGTCGTGCAATTACGACGGATGTCAGCTGTCGGTCAATGTGTCGGTGCCAATCGACGCGGTGGCAGGATCGACCATGTTCAGGGTGGTGGGCGCGTATAGTAGCTGGCCTGTCGGCCCGTGCACGGCGCCCTCGTACAATGAGGTCGAGGACTACACCGTGTGCGTGAGCGGCGAGGCGACCAAGGGATTGGTGAGCGTCACGCCTGGCGCCACGCCCTTCTGGACAAATGGTTCCAATCCTCTCAACTTCTCGCTTGCCGCGTTCGAGGAAAGGATAGTGACGTTCTGGGTCAATGCGACGGGTGCGCCTGCCAATATGACGCACAACGCCACGTACGGGTTCTATGCGTACGCCAGCCCGAGAGCGAACGCCAGCGATGTCGTGAGGACAAGCGTGCTGAATATGACGATCATCAGCGCACCAACCGCCAATGCGCCCTCGGTTCTGTCTCGCGGAGTGGATGTCACGAACCAAAGCGGCACGGTCAATCTCCTCTTCGACATGGCTGCGAACCTGACGCTCAATTACGGCATCTCGACGACGCTTGGCTCAGAGGTTGCCAATGCCTCTTTCGCGGCCAACTGGAGCACGCTCATCCCGGGCCTGCAGAACAACACGCTCTATTACTACAATGTCACGGCTTGCGACAGCCTCGGCAACTGCAATAGTACGGGCCCCTTCACCTTCACCACGCTGCAGAACGTCGACCTTATCGCGCCGGTCCAGACGAACATCACGATAACGCTCACGAACAGCAGCGCCTCCATCAACATCACGACGAACGAGCCATCGAACGCGACGCTGAACTGCACGCCTGCTGCCTCTGCCACGCAGACAGACTACGCGACCCTGCAGAACCTCACGCTCAGCCCGCTTGTCAACAACACGCTCTACGTCTGCACCGTCCTCTCCTGCGACCTGTTCGGCAACTGCGATTCCTCGGTCACGAACTTCACCACCTTGCAGAACACCGACCTTGTCGCGCCGGTCATTCTCGGCAGGACTGTGGACGTCACCAACCAGACTGCGCGGATCAACCTCTCGTTCAACGAGGCGGCGAACGTGACCATCAACTATGGCACGGGCGTGACGCTCGGCACGTTCGTGCGCAACGGCAGCTATGCCTTCAACGCGAGCCTGCCGCTCGCGCCGCTCCAGAACGGCACGCTCTACCGCTACAACGTGACCGTCTGCGACGTGTTCGGCAACTGCCAGACCAGCGGCCCCTTCAGCTTCAGCACATTCCAGAACGTGGATGACCAGCCGCCGGTCATCATCAGCCGCACAGTGGATGTCACGAACCAGACTGGCCGCGTGAACACCACCTGGAGCGAGAACGTCAACCTCACAATCAGGTACGGCCTCACGCCTGCCCTCGGCAGTATCATGTACGTCCCGACGCGCCAGACCCAGCACAGCACGCTCATCAGCAGCCTGCGGAACAACACGCTCTATTACTACAACCTGACTGCCTGCGATGCCTTCGGCAACTGCAACAGCACAGGGCCCTTCACCTTCACCACCAAGGCAAATATAGTCCTCTCTGTCATCACGCTCACGCTTGATGGCGTCGCGGCCAACCTTGGCGTGACCTCGGGCGACACGGTCAATATCACAACCACCCTGCCAGTGGGCGAGGGCAGCGTCAGGATACTCATCGACGGCGTCTCACAAGCGACAGGCGCAAGCCCCTTGAGCATCCTCAGCCTCTTCAATAGTGTCGGCACTTTCAACGTCAGCGCGTCGTATGGCGGCAACGAGAACTTCACTGCCGCGAACACGAGTTATCTTGTCACCGTGACGTCTGGCGGTGGCGGTGGCGGAGGTGGCGGCGGAGACCCGCCTTGCGTCACGAACTGGCAATGCGGAGACTGGAGCAGCTGCTATTATGACGAACAGACACGCTACTGCGTCGAATTATGCACCGGCGCAACGAACATCGAAACGCAATCTTGCGTGCCCACCTGCAATGATGGCGTGCGCAACGGCGACGAGACAGGAATAGACTGCGGCGGAAGCTGCCCTGCCTGCACTCCCAGCTGCAACGATGGCCTGCAGAACCAGGGCGAGCTCGGAGTGGACTGCGGAGGGCCCTGCCCGCCGTGTTCGTTGCCGCCCGAACCCCCTGAACCCGAGACAGAGACGCCATCGTCACCGCCCGGAACAGGAGTGACCTGCGCGGAATACACCGGAAGGACCCGCGAGGAAATATCATTCAGGAGCACCGGCGGCCAGGTGATATTCCCGCCCGAACCAGGATACGTGATAGTCAAGGAACCGTTCACTCTTGATTGCAAAGAGCCGTCTGTTTCATTCACGCTCAACCTGCCCGACGATTACGATGATTTGCAGGTCGTGCACTGTCACGCCGGCGAGTGCGGAAATGTTGTCGGACTCACTAAAGCATTCAACGAGGCGGTCTGCAACAACGTAACTGTCACAAGCGCGCTGAAGAGCACGGTGAAGCGCACTAGCTTCATAATGGCCAACATAGAATCCATACCGATCGGCCAGCGCCTGAAGCAGGGCATCAGCCAAACCATAAGCGCGGTCGCGGGCACGGTCAGGAACGAACTCATACAAGTTCACGTGTCTGCCCTGAACACCCCTGCGACTTTGGTGCTCAGCCTCCCTCATGAGACTGTGCTCCAGCCCGCGAACAAGGGAGTCAGCATAGTCGGCCAACCCCTTGAAGTGACTCTGACTCCAGCCCAGGCCAACGCGAGACTCACCATAACGATGGCATTCGAGCCCAGGCCAGAGCTTGACGAGAAATCGCTGAACATCGCATTCTGGCAGAACGACTCCTGGCACCTGCTCGGAGGAAAGGTCACGCCAGGCAACGTAACCGTCACCGTAAACGCGCTCGATGTCCTGTGGAACAACAAAGCGATATTCGCGCTTCTTGGAAGCGTGTGCGACGACTGCAACAAGGCTGTTTTGAGGAAGGAGTACACGGATGACGAAGCCAGGCAGGCAGTCATTCTCGTGCACGGAATATTCGCCAGCACCGACCCCTTCAGGGAACTGGTGACCGACATCAACATATCATCTCAGCCGACTGATGTCTACGTCTTCCGCTGGCCCATGGACCAGACTCTCGAGAAATCCGCCGAGGACCTTGCCACGGCCCTGGACACCCTGAACTTGGGCAAAGACAGGATCACCCTGCTCGGCCACAGCGCCGGCGGGATAATAGTGCAGGAGGCGTTGCGTCACGCCGATGACGCGCGCAAGATAGATCCTTCCGCGCACACCTGGCTGCCCAAGGTGGACAAGGCCGTGATAGTTGGCGCGCCCAACGAGGGATTATACGAGGCAGGCGCCATAGGCAGGATTTCTAACTACCTGCTACGCAGCAACGTGGCAGTTCAGTTGTTGCGAGAGGATAGCGTGGCCGCCAGGGAAGTCTACGAGCCGCACGACATCCAGCCCGTGCAGAGCGTCGAATACATCGCGATAGCAGGCGTCCGTGATTATGAGAACTCCAACATAAAGAACCGGGACGGAGTCATCAGCGTCGACAGCGCGAGGACCATCGGAGGCAAGGAGTTGGTGCGCGAGTGCGTCGACTACTTCACCATCGACCTCACCCACACCGAATTGGACGACGACGTTCTGGCAAGGCGCGTGCTCTCTAGGTTGATGTTCGAGAGGGGCGACGCCAATAGGCCATCTCTGGGCTACAACCAGTACCTGCAGGTCAATATCGACGACTGCAACCCAGACGACCTGTACTGGGTCATCGGCAGGCCCGCGCCCGGAATCGCCCCCGACGCGACCGGATGCTCCTGTGGCAACGGGCACTGCGGCCTTGACGAGAACGTGTTCAACTGCCCCGAGGACTGCGCTCGTCCGGCCTCCTGCGGCGCGTCCTACATGATAGCGCTCATACTGGTAATCATCGCGGGCACAATCATGCTGTTCGGGCCGGTACGAAGGACAATCAAGGACAAGATACCGACTAAGAAGTCGGTCTTCGGAGTGACGTTGTTCAGCGGAGCCGCGATAATCATATGCCTATTGAACTGGGCGGCCGGGTGCATACCTCCTCTCATACTTCTGCTCATAGCCATCAGCGAATTGCTGGTGACCTACGGGCTGAAGCACGAGAAGGAACGCCAAGCCCAGGACAACAATATCCGGATACTTGAGATGGGCACGCGACCGACTAAGCTTGAGGCCGAGAAGGAAAGCGCCGATCTGAAGTCGAAGAGGTTGTCCGACCTGCATCGCAGGATCGAGCAGCTGAACAAGAAGATAGACACGAGAAAGAGAAGAATGCAATTATAGAGAGGTGACGGAAATGGATATACTGTACAACTGCACAGGGCTGATCAAGATCGCTCTGGCCCTATTCGGGCTCGCGTTGGGCATTTTCATAGTATGGCCCGTACGCTACGCCGCGACACAACGTGAACCGCCAAAGTGGGCGATGATAGTGGTGGCATTCGTCGCCGCCTGCGCCGGAACAACAGGCGCTTACGCCGTCAAGGCGAATTGCAACGGCGCATGGTTCATCTACGGCGGCGGACTTTTGGCGATGATTACCGTGATATTCCTCTGGTGGGAATCCCGCGGCCTGATACCCGAGCACAAGCACGAAACATTCGACAAGAAGATAAAAGAGCTCGAGTCGCGCCTCGCGGATTTGCGCAAGGACCGCGTTGATGACATCAGCGACCTTCGAACCGCATCCAGACCCGTGACACCAAAGAAAAAGAGAAAGATCGTGGGAAAGGCCAAGAAGCGCATGAAGAAAGTGCGCAGGAAGGTTCTTAGTTGAGGTTCGGGCTGGCTCTGCTGGCCTTGCTGGCGCTTGCTTCCTGCGTCCCGCAGGGAGTGGACTCCCGACTGCCAGATGAAGGCAATGGCGCTTTTGTCATCGAGGGCGATGGCGAAAAAGGGCTGTTGCTTATCCACGGGCTGAGCGCCACGCCCTGGGAAGTCCGATCGCTCGCCGAGTTCGTTGCGGCAGAAAACGTGACCGTCATGGCACCTCTCATGCCCGGTCACGGCACTTCACCGAAGGACTTGGAGAATGTCAAATGGACCGACTGGTACGCCGAGTCTAACCGCTCCTATACCGAGCTAAAATCAAAAGTGTCCAGGGTGTTCGTCGGCGGGGTCTCGACAGGGGCGGACCTCGCGCTGCTTCTCGCAGCGGAGCACGACGTGGATGGAGTCATAGCCATAGCCCCGCCCATAGATTTCGTGGACAAGAAAGCGTCCTTGGCGCCCCTGGTCTATCCGGTGATGCCCTACATATCAGTCGACCTTCTACCTGAGGAAGTCGGGCATTATTACGCGTTCAAGCCCACGAAATCGGTTGCCGAGCTGCTCAAGATGATAAGCGCGGTGAAGAAAGCGCTCCCGGGAATAACCGAACCGATGCTCATACTGCAATCCGTCCACGACCCGACCGTCAGCCCGTCGAGTTCGCGCTACGTTTTCTACAACGCCGGCTCTAAGAGCAAGGAATGGCGCCTTTACAGCAACGCGAGCCATATTCTCGTCCACGACCCGGGCGCGGATAACATCGTGTTCAACTCGGTGAGAGAATTCGTGGTCAAGCACTAGTGTTTCGTGGTCGCGATGTATTCCCTCTGCAAAAGAAGCAGGTAAACCATAAGCGATACTATAATCAGCTCGAATAATCCGTTCAGGTATACAACCTCATACGGAAACACTCCTGCGTGGCGCAGTATGGTGAACGCTTCCTCGAGCACGAACACCATTATGGCCGCGAAGACCAGGTACCAGGGCAGCATGTACACCTTGATGACCGGCACTATCCTGAAGAGCTTGACAAACATGTATATCATAACCAGCACCAGGGCCATGTTGAAGTAGGGCGTGGCGACGTTTATCGCGGAAGTTATGTCCGTCATCGCACCCATCCCCTGTTGATCTGTATCTGGACGACAATCGCCGCTATGAGCAGGGCAAGGATGCCGCTGACTATGACGTGGACGCTATACACCCAGAATCCTGTGTTGGGAATTACTCCGAACGTCCTCAGGCCACCTATGACCTGTTCTATCACGAATAGTATGAGCGCGAGGGTGAGCAGTCTCCAGGATCGCAACGTGGCAGTCTTGCTCTTTACGAACAACGGCACGCAGATAATCCCCACTATGATCGCGAGAACTGCCGCCGCGATTTGGGCCACGCCGTAAAGCCATTCGTATAACGTGAAAGTCAACTGTCACCTCTTCAGCAGTCCACCGTCTTGAATGTATTTAAAGGTTGCTCAGTTGGGAGCCATAGCACGGAATTATCGGCATCCAGAAATCACCCTGCGCGGCGTACTTCCTCGAATATTGACTTTTCAACCGCCGACAACCATTCAAGCGCGGTGATTATGGTCTGCAAGTTCCTGTTCGTCGGACTTGTTGAGGGCGGTTTCGTGTAATAGCCCTTATTGTCGGCATTCCTGTTCGTATAAAGAAGCTCGTGCATCCTGGCCGCCAACATATGCAATTCCACACTAGGCGTCTTGTACAGCCTGACCTGGCTTTTCATCTCCCTGAACACACTGATGTCAGCGAGCGGCCAATCGCTTCCGAGAAAGGAGTCGAAAGAAAACTGATTAGACTTGAGTTTTTTATAAAACCCCACCGAATCGTCATATTCTCTCATAAAAAGCCGCAACTGTATCGGAACGCCCCGCGTTTCAAGAGCAGGGCAGCTGTATTTGCCTTTTGGTACGTATACGACTTCCATTCCCTAATCACCAATTGACACAATTGCCGACTCGTTAATAAACATATGTCACAACAACACAAGCAAGCCGCACAATGCGCCCATCAATGCTCCCACGAACACCTGCCAGGGGTTGTGGCCCGCTTCCGGACGGCCTGTCTTCAAAGCCCTGGCCATCCTCACCAATATCCTGTGCTCCTCCACTGGATCACGCACAGATAGAGCATCCCGTATCACAATCGCAGACAAGGCTATGCTCACGATGGAATAGACATCCAGCCCGCGCGTTATCAACAACCCTGTGCACAGCGATACCACAACGGCGGAATGCACCGAAGGCATTCCCCGGGTGAAAAGCTCCTGAGCCGTGAGCCGCGTCCTGCTGGCATAGAGTATCAACCCCTTCAGTCCCTGCGCTATAATGAGCGCAACCATGACCGCGATAAGAACGTGCATACATCTACCCTCCTCAAACCGTAAATAAAACTTGCGGATTTATTAATGTAAAATGTATAGCCCGCCCATGCGCAAGCTGATACCCACCATATTCACCGCACTCCGGCTTTTGTGCGCTCTCGCGGTATACTTCGTTATCGGCACAGCGTGGGTGCTGCCGCTTTTCATCATCGGAGGGG
>CAYSVV010000015.1:8128-10375 GCA_964434695.1 uncultured Methanosarcinales archaeon | reverse complement strand
CTATTCCATGAGCTATACTAGTTGGAGAATCAGGCGTTCTCAGGAAGCCGTCGGCTCTTCGGAACGTGATTCAGAATCGTGCCTTCCTTGAAAGCGCCGGTTCCGGCGAAGAGGTCGCCGCAGCGCACTATGACGTGACCTTCAAAAGAACCTTCCACTTCGATGTCCCTTCCCTTCATCCATTCCATAAGTGTGCCGCGGCCTATGGTGACGACATTGCGCTTTGCCAACGGCCCGACGAGCTGCGAACCTTCAACGCTCAAGCGCACTCTGCCATCATGCATCTCGGCGACATACATGCCGACGCTGCTTATGCGCAACCGCTCCCAATCCACACCCCCGAGATCGCGGGTGATTAGCATATACTTGTCCTGGCTATTGCGGGCCAGGGCGTGGTCAGGTTTCCAATCCGCGTCCCATTGCGATTTTATCGCGTCCAGAATCTCTCGCTTTTCCTTTGAGTTCAGTATCTTGACATCCTGCATCAGACGCCCCACATCGGGTTATTCACTCGCATTATCTGTGAGATCTCGCGAAGGACCTCTTTCTCATCCATCTTGAGCTGGTCCTTCACTTCCTTGAGACTGCGGAATTCCTCCTCAGTTATGAACGTGTAGAGAACGTCGCCTTCCTGGACCTGGCGCCCGACGGTGACATCGCTGTAGGAAACCGCCACCTGCAGGTTGCGTTCGGCAGCGCTGAGGTTGGCCTGCTCTTTCTGGATACCGCGAACGTTCGTTATCGCCACTCCGTCCTTCTTCATGAGCCTTACTCCTGGTTTCAAAGTACCGAGCTGGATTTCCGTGCCAACGACTGCCGGGTCGCGCTGTCGGAAAACATAGCCACGCATCAACATAATCTTCGAAGGATAGGGCAGGGCTTCCCTCGCGGCCTTGCGCTGGTTGGCCTTCTCGCCATCGACCCACTTTTTGTAATCGTCAATCAACTGGTAAATCACAACGTCCGTGAGCACCTTCACGTTCGA
This sequence comes from uncultured Methanosarcinales archaeon, assembly GCA_964434695.1. Taxonomy (GTDB): domain Archaea; phylum Nanobdellota; class Nanobdellia; order Woesearchaeales; family ARS49; genus CAYSVV01. The sequence goes on along the minus strand of CAYSVV010000015.1, from coordinate 9,390 downwards.
TTCTTCAGGAACAGGCACATTGAAGCCCATCACGACGGCGAACAATGGATTGTTATCGCGCTGCGCCTCTGCCGCGGCGAGGTCTTGCCTTGTTATCGGGCCGATTCCTGCTTTCCTGACAGAAATCTTGCTTTCCTTAAGCAGAAAGAGGAGAGCTTCCAGAGAACCGAGCGAATCCGCCTTGACCACGACACCCTCGTCTTCAGTGTCTATGATCACCTCGCCTATCTCTCCCGCGATTTCGGCGCTGATTTTCTCCAGATCATTATTTGCTACCCTCATCGGCATCCCTGCCACCGCGGTCTCGCATCCTGGCGCGCTTATCCTCACGCCCGTCGCTGCGCATACTGATTTCACTGGATTGAAACGGGCGCGCTTGTCGCGCATATCACAACAGGGATCAGGAAGGAAAATCGCCTTGACCTTGCCGGAGATGGGGCCTTCAGCCCCGCCGACGACAATTACGTCACCTGATTTCAACACACCATCATAGATTATGACATCCAAAACATTTCCGAGCCCGCGCTCCTCCTTCACCTCGAGAACGGTTCCCTTGGCAGGACTTTCGCTGGTCTCGAGCTTGTTCATCAGGTAACGCTGCGCCAGACCGGTGAGCACCATCAACAATTCAGGGATTCCTTTCGAGGTCTTGGCGCTGACTGGAACCATTGCCACCTGCTTGGTGTGGTCGCTGATCCTGTCAAAGCGATCGGCCTGCAGCCCCATCTCGTATAGCTTGCCGACGATATCATAGAGTTTTGTGTCGAGGAGAGCCAGCACTTGCTGCGATTGGCCGCCATTTATGCTCTCAATCACCGATTTGTCATTACGCCAGCCCTGCAAAAGATCGACTTTGTTGAGGGCTATCACGAAAGGAGTCTTGTAATGTTTCAGAATATCTATGCACTCGCAGGTCTGTGGCTGTATTCCCTGCGTCACGTCTATCACGAGCACCGCGATGTCAGCCAGGTTGCCGCCGCGTTTGCGCAGATTTGTGAAAGCTGCGTGACCCGGCGTGTCTATGAATAGTAGCCCTGGAAGCTTCAGCTCCAACTTGAGCTGGCTGAGCAAAGCACCTGAGACCTTATTGATGACATCAATAGGAATTATGCTCGCGCCGATTGCCTGGGTGATTCCGCCAGCTTCCTTGGCAGCAACGGCAGTGCCACGAACGGCGTCAAGAAGGCACGTTTTGCCGTGGTCCACGTGCCCCATCATCGCAACTATTGGCTGCCTAATCATAGTGTCTGCCGATTTTTCAC
>CAYSVV010000015.1:0-8118 GCA_964434695.1 uncultured Methanosarcinales archaeon | reverse complement strand
TTTATATAAAGATGACCCTGGTTCTGTGCGCCTATTGACGGACAGACCCCTGTGCACCATTAAAATAACCACTATAGAGTAAAAACATAACGAAAGCTTTATATATGCGTTGCTTTCTCACAGTAGTAACATTTTCCCGATAGGGAAGGAGCAAAATACCATGAGTGCTACGAAGTGGACGGGCATCGTGGCGATACTGGCAATCACGATTCTATCGCTGACTGCCACCGTCACCGCACTGCCCGTGTGGATGGACCGCGTGGAGGTCAACGACAACCAGATTTTCGTCGATGACATCAACCGCATCGCTCTCGAACGCGACAACGCGATCGATATCGAAGTGCGTATGATGTCTTTCGAAGACCTTGAAGATGTCGAGCTTGAGGCTTTCGTCTCAGGCTACGAGTACAACAGCTACGATAATTCCAGGATGAGCGACAGCACGTCGCTCTTCGACATGGAAGCAAACGTCACCTACGTCAAGAAGCTCAGCATAACGTTGCAGGGCGACATGGACCAGGATGACTACAAGTTGCGCCTTATCGCAACCGACCGCAACGGATACGAGACTGTCGAGAACTACAATCTCAAGATAGAAGGCAGCCGCCACCTGATCAAGATAGCGGATGTCACCTTGAGCGAAGACATAGTCAAGCAGGGCAACGCTTTGCTTACCAGTGTCCGCATCGAGAACGTCGGACAGAGAACGGAAGACGATGTCAAGGTAACCGTATCGGTGCCTGAATTCGGCATCTCCGCCACCGACTACATCGACGAGATAAAGGTCGACAAGCAGAAGAACAGCGAAGAGCTTTACCTCCGCATACCCAAGTGCGCGGAGCCTGGAAGGTATGTCCTTGAAGTCGAGGTCGCGTACAACCGCGAGCACACCAAGGTCACAACCGCCGTGCCCTTCGACGTCTTCGAAAGCGGATCCTGTGTCATAAAGACCCAGGAAACAACCGAACCCGTGACTGTCGTCGTGCAGCCCGTCCAGCCGGCGAACGACACCGCACAGGTCGATAAGAGCAACGGCGTAAAGACCGCGCTCGAAATCGTACTGCTTGTGCTTATCGGGATACTCGTAATAATCGGCCTCGTGCTCGCTTTCAGCAAGCTCAAGGGCGATGACGACGAAGACATCGCGTAAGACCCTTTCTTTTTTCTTTTTTTAATTAATTTCTAGGACTAAAATGAGCTGTGATCCAAAATTGCGGGAACTTGAAACGGAATTGGCCGGATACAACGTACAGGTCGTCTGCAACAACTCCTTTCTCGAGCTTGAACGCATGCCAGGCAACGGGGCGCATTGCCATTCGGAGCACGTAAATATGAAGTTCCGGCTATTCCAAGTCCAGGAAGCCATAAAGAAAGGCAAAGCGTTCAAGGACTGCGATTTCATGGGATTCAAGGAAGACTATCCTAAAGAATACGTCGCGCTTATGGAAGCCATAGCCTACGTCAGGAAACGCCGCGGGCAGGCATACTCGCAATCCAACCCGTCTCTGACCGCATAAACCTTTTAAACAGCTCTCCTCGTGCCAACGGCATGAACGCACTCAGTCCTGCCGAACTCAAGGAACTGTATCTCAAGTTCTTCGAAAGCAAGGGGCACAAGAGAATACCCTCTGCCTCATTGATTCCTGAGAATGATCCAACTGTTCTTTTCACGACCGCAGGAATGCACCCTTTGGTGCCGTTCCTGATGGGACAGCCGCACCCGCTGGGCAAAAGGCTATGCGACGTGCAGAAGTGCGTGAGGACGCAGGACATCGACGAAGTGGGCGACAGCACCCACACGACCATGTTCGAGATGCTCGGAAACTGGTCGCTTGGAGATTATTTCAAGAAAGAAGCGATAGAGTGGAGCTTTGAATTCCTCACATCACCAGAATGGCTGGGCCTGGACAAGGAAAGGCTGGCGGTGACATGCTTTGCAGGAGATGATGACGCTCCGAAGGACGAGGAAAGCGCGGGCATATGGGAATCGCTCGGCATAGCGACCGATAAAATCGCATTCTTGCCCAAGAAGGACAACTGGTGGGGGCCAGCCGGAACCACAGGACCGTGCGGACCTGACACTGAGATGTTCTACTGGAAGCTCAACGACAAGCCCGCGCCGGACAAGTTCGACCCGAACGATGGAAACTGGGTCGAGATATGGAACGACGTCTTCATGCAGTACAACAAGACAGCTGAAGGAAAGTTTGATCTGCTCGCACAGAAGAACGTCGACACAGGAATGGGCGTCGAGCGAGTCTGTATGATGTTGCAGGGTGTCGAGGACATATTCTCAACGCGCGCATTCAAGCCAATAATGGAGAAGATTGCTGAACTGGCCGGAAAGCAGCCGGACGACGCCAATGCCAAGAGTTTCAGGATAATCGCGGACCACCTGAGGGCGGCCACTTTCATTCTCGGCGACGAGCGCGGCGTGGTGCCGGGTAACGTCGACCAGGGATACATACTTAGGAGATACATACGCCGGGCCATAAGGCACGGCGCGGCCATAGGCATACACTCGGACTTCTGCGGCGAGATAGCCAGCATAGTGATCGACAGTCGTGGCGACGAATGGCCCATACTACGCGAGAAGAGACAGTTCATACTCGACGAGCTCCAGAAGGAGGAGCAGCGCTTCAGACACACGCTTGAACGCGGGCTGAAGCAGTTCCAGAAGGTAATCGAGGGCGCACCTTCAACCATAGATGGAGTCACGGCCTTCGACCTATTCCAGAGCTACGGATTCCCGATAGAGATAGTCCAGGAACTCGCGTCCGAGCACGGCATCGGAGTCGATCTCGACGGCTTTGCCACGGAATACGAGAAGCACAAGGAATTGTCAAGAGTGGGCGCGGAGAAGAAGTTCAAGGGCGGACTGGCTGACTCGGGCGAGACCACCATCAAGCTGCACACGGCCACGCACCTGCTCAATGAAGCGTTGCGCAAGGTGGTTTCCAAGGACATCGTGCAGAAAGGTTCGAACATCACGCCAGAACGACTAAGGTTCGACTTCAATTTCTCAAGAAAACTCACACCGGAAGAGCTCAAGACAGTGGAGGACGAGGTGAACAGGGTTATTGCACTCGGACTAGAAATAACCCGCGAGGAGATAACTCCGGAAGAAGCCAAGGCCAAGGGCGCCCAGTCGGAATTCGGCATGCGATACCCGGAGAAGGTCTCAGTCTACAAGGTCGGCGATTATTCGATGGAGATATGCATGGGACCGCATGTGGGAAACACAAAGGACCTTGGGCACTTCAAGATAATCAAGGAAGAGGCTAGCGCGGCGGGCATTAGAAGGATTAAGGCAATCGTCGAGTGATTCTCAAACGAACAATCTCTTCAACGCATCCACTGTGTAGAGCATGACCGCGTGGGCCTGGTCTCTAGTCGGAGAAAAAGCGTCGCGCTTGGCGTGCACGCTGCTGACGCGCAGCTGGTTTATCATGTGTATCTGGTTTGTCAGGCCGGGATCCACGACCACTTCCTTCTCGGCCAGTTTCTTTATCAGATTTCCAAGACCGGTGCCGGGCGCTTTCTCCAAAAGATCAGTGCCAGTGGCATCATAATAGCGACGGTGCAAAGCCACCTCCAGTATCCTGCCGCAAAGTATGACGACGCTGCGGTTGCAGCCCGCTTCGAAACACCGCGCTGCCTCGGCAAGGTCTGATTCGAGCGCTGTGCGGACCTCATCAGGAACGAAGTCCAATCTAGACGGCACTGGCGCGAGACTGTCATCTTTCTCCAAATCCACGGCGAGATTGCGCAATTCGTGCGCGCCGTCGCGGATTGAGTCAAAGCTTGAAGTGGAGCGCAGATTATGGACGAGTTCGAGCATACGCACGATGACCTTCTCGGATTTCTCGTCCTTGTCAGCCACGGAATGCAGGCTCTTGGACTCCTGCTCAAGTGCGGAAAGCGCGCTGATAATATCCTGGCAAAGCATGGTCCTGCGCTGCGAGTTGAAATCCCGTACAGAAGGGGAGGTCTCTAGAACGGAAAGCCCTGCCTTCTCGGCCTTGTCAAGGGCGAAACGAAGATTGCCCAGCGCTCGTTTGAAACTGTCAAGCATGACCAGGGGATGGAACACTTACTTTAATGGATGTCGAAAGACAGCAGCGATGCCTGTTGCTGCGACTTTAGCAGCCGGGAACGCCGAAGAAGGAAATCCAGGTCGAGCCCGAAACTCTTGGACACCAATGACCTGGCGTGCTGCAGCATTTCCTGCTTTGAACCGAAGAACTGTGGTTTCGAGGACATGCTGTTGCGGCAGGCCTCCCGGGTCACCCACACCCCCAAAGGAACGGTATACTCCGACGTAACGAAACGCAGCACCAGCGCGCTGGCCTGGCGATTTAGGCGACATAGCTGTTCGCAGACAGCCAGGCGAGCGGTGTAATACCCGCCGGCGGTGTTCTCGGCATAATTCTTCCTGCCATCATAGCCCTCATCATCCGTAGAGAAACTCCAGCTGCCGTCCGGTGCCTTACTAGGAACGTGGCTTTCGAACAACTCATAGCCCCAGACATCAGGGAACATCAATACCAGATAGTAATTTCCCATATGACTGCCGAAATAGGCCGCGTAATCATGGCGCAGAGAGAAATCGCGGACTCTAGTTATCAGGCGCTTGCCAATGGTGTCGTCAGTGGCTGTTATCGACCAGCGAGTCGGCACAAGCTTCCTGTTCGCGCCGATGCCCATTGTCGCTGTGCTAAGCATCCTGCTCAAACGGTTCTCGTCGATACCATGGTCGTAGAGCGAAACCATTGCCTCGGCTGCTTTCAGGTCAGTGTCAGAGAACACACGATCGACTCGGGTGTCAATCTGAGGATTTGAGGACAAAGTGACCTTACGCAGTTCAGCCGCGGGACCCATAGGCGCCATGGTACCGTCGAGGCGCAGGTCTATGGCTGGCCTGGCCTTCAAGGATATATCAAGGTCAACGGGCTTGCTGGCTAGCGCGACTTCCTGGGCCAACTCGAGAACGTTAGAACTCGAACGTATGTCTGCCGAAGTCCTGCTGTTTATCATCGAGCTGCGCATGCCAACTACATCAGGGATGGATGCCTTGCGCTCGGCCCAGCCGCGCGGGTCGTCATAGCCCGCGATGTGCTCTCCCAACTCAGGGGGTGCTAGCAGACCTATGTTGACGCGAGGATAGCCGTAACGCCCAACAAAAGGAGATGGACTGCTGCCCGAGAAAGAATCTGAAGTCAACGAACGCCCTATTTTGTACAAGGAAAGTGCCTTGCGGTAGAGCGGGCAGTTCTCCTCTGAATGCGCTCCCTTGCAATGTATGCAGGGCCGGCCGACCTTGAGCGACACCATCAATAGCGTGAGAATGGAGTAGTACTAATGTTTTAGTGTTGTCCAGTGAGCTTGCTTAAAGGAACGTCCACAGTGCCGAAATGAGGCTCCTCCTCGGGGCCTTTGCGGTACTGGCTGCAGGAACGCTTGCCCTGCCAGAAGAACCAGCACTTCTCCCCGAATAGCTTGTGCGTGTGGCACTCTGCACATATGCTTGTCATACTCATACTTACCCATGTGCGTTTTTAAGCGTTGCTAAGTAGCAACTATAATAAGGGAGTCCTTCGGCACGAACATAAATGTTACCTGAGAGCGAAGTGGAGGCGCTGCGCGACGAGATAGCGACCTGCAAAAGACCACTGATATTCTTCCACGACGACCCTGACGGGCTTGCGAGTTTCCTTCTTATAGAACGCGCAATCGGAGAAGGCAGGGGAGTCGTAGTCAAGGCCCACCCCCAACTCACCACGATGTTCCTGAACAAAGTCGTCGAGTGCGCGCCGGACAAAGTGTTCGTGCTCGACATAGCACTAGTCGACCAGGAGTTCATAGACAACTGCCCGGTGCCAGTAGTATGGGTGGATCACCACGACCCTGTCATAAGGGACAAGGTGAAGTACTTCAACCCGCTGAAGAGCGGCAACAAGGCGTCGCCGGTGGCGGAACTATGCTACCAGGCGGTACAGAAAGACATGTGGATAGCCGCCATCGGAGCGATAGGCGACTGGCACATGCCTCATTTCGAGAAGGAGATGCGCGAAAAGCACCCTGAACTTCTGCCGGACAAAGTAAAGACCGTCGAGGAAGCACTTTTCGACTCGCCTCTGACTCCACTAGTCAAGCTTTTCTCCTTCGTTCTGAAAGGTCCCACGGGAGATGTCAACCGAAACATCCGTGTGCTTACAAAGATAGCCGGCCCTAAGGAGATATTTGAACAGGACACTCCACGTGGCAAGCTGCTCTGGCGCGCTTTCGAACGTATCAATGAAGTATACGACACGATGCTCCAGAGGGCATTCACCAAAGTAAATCCCAACGAACCAATTGTGGTATACACTTACGTTGACGACCAGCTCAGCCTGACAAAAGACCTGGCTAACGAGCTGCTTCACCGGAGCGGGAAAGTAGTGGTGCTAGGCCGCGAAAGAATGGGAGAGGTCCGTTGCTCGCTAAGGGCGCCATCCAACATAAACCTCAAGAAGGCGCTGGAAAGCGCCTTGGATGGAGTCAATGGTTATGGTGGCGGACACGAGCAGGCCTGCGGCGCGGCCATAAAGATAGAGGATTGGAAACGGTTCCTGATGCAACTAAGGGCTGCCCTCGGCATCTGAGAGTTAGCTTTATAAACCGACTGTTCAGAAACAACGCCACGCGCTGGTGGTGTAATGGTAGCACAACAGCCTTCCAAGCTGTTTGCCCGGGTTCGAATCCCGGCCGGCGCAGAAGCGACGGATGGGCACCGAGAATAACGAATGTGCCCGGCCGGCGCAGAGCTGACCTATGGAAAGGATAATTGTCTTCTGTGCGCATAATGACGACCAAATCATCGGCGCAGGTGGCACTCTCATAAACACTGTCAAGAAAGGAGGAAGTTTCAAGACAGTTATTTTCGCCTATGGCCGCAGCAGCCATCCGCATCTAAAAGAAGATTACATCAGAAGAGTGCGCGTTGTCGAATCGTTACGTTCTGACAAAATACTTGGCGGCAAGGGCATCGCGTACCTGGGACTTCGAGAAAGCAATTTCATGAACGAGTTCAAGGAAAAGAAAATCCGGCAGAAGATACAGTACATCCTCACCAAGGAAAAACCCACTAAGATATTCACGCACAGCGCGGACGACCCGCATCCTGACCACAAGGCAGTGCACAACCTCATCAAGGACATCGTCGAAGAACTGCCGTTCAAGGTAGATGCGTACACCTTCGATGTCTGGAACCTATGGAGCTTCAAGAAACACCAGCAATCTCGAATGGTGGTCGACATCAGCGAAAGTTTCGCGACCAAGATGAAGGCGCTGCGGATCCACAAGAGCCAAAGGGCGGCGATATTCACGCTATGGTGGAGCATCTGGTTGCGGGCGATAACCAATGGATGGGACTATGGTTTCAAGTACGCTGAAACGTTCCACAGGATGAACACATGAAAAGGCTGCTCATATCCACCGACGCGTTTCTTCCACGGTGGGATGGGGTGACGCGTTTTCTTACCGAAATCATACCCTACCTAAAGGAACATTTCGAGATAACCGTGCTCGCTCCTGCTTTCAAGGGAACTCTCGAGGAAATTCCGGGCGTGAAGATAGTGAGGTTGCCTCTGCTGAGGCTGAAATTCGGCGACATCTATTTCGCCCGTTTCGCGCGGGGAACGGTGCGCGAGTGTGTGCATAACGCAGACCTGGTCTTCAACCAAAGCATCGGACCCGTCGGCATAATGACCATAAACGAAGCCCGCAAGGCAGGAATACCGATAGCCAGCTACATCCACGTCATAGAATGGGAACTCGTGACAAAGAGCCTCAAGAGGTTCCGTGGAATAGCATCTTTCATAGCCAAGAAACTGGCACGCAACCTTTACGGCAAATGCGACCTGCTGCTGGCGCCGGGTTCTGAGCAGGAGATGACGATGCAGAACGCGGGCATAACCACGCCAATCAAACAAGTGTCGCTTGGCGTGGACATAGACAAGTTCGTTCCACCCCAGGACAAAGGCAAGGCGAAAATCGCCATAGGCCTGCCCGCGGGTGCGCCTGTCATTGGTTTCGTCGGAAGGATAGCGAGGGAGAAGGACTTACACACGCTACAAC
>CAYSVV010000014.1:0-10496 GCA_964434695.1 uncultured Methanosarcinales archaeon | reverse complement strand
CTTGTAGCGCTCGTCCTTTGGGTTGTAGATGACCATTCCGCAGGCGCAGACCAGCTCCGGCCTTGTCGTTCCGATGATGAGATTCTCGCCAGTCTCCTTGCATTTGAATGTTACATCGTTGAAGTTGCTGGGTATGTCCTCGTAACTGACTTCGCTGTCAGCCACTGTTGTTTGTAATGCGGTGTCCCAGTTGTTGGCGCGGTTGTCCTCGTAGATGAGTCCTTTTTCCCACATCTCGATGAAGGTCTCCTGGGTGAGACTGCGGTAATCCGGGCTGTCGGTCTCGTAAATTTCACCGAGACCTGGGCCTAGTTTCCAGGAGTTGAATCCTATGCCGAGCTTGAGGAAAGAGTCCATGCTCGTCATGCCCGCTTCTTCAAGCATCTTCCTGCATAGCGAAATCGCCTGCTCGCGTTCCATTTCGTGGAGCCGGATCTTGTACTTCTTCTCGGCAGCCATCTCTATGGGAAGCCCGTTGTTGTCCAGTCCCAGGGGGAAAAGCACACGGTCTCCCTTCATTCTGTGGAATCTCGCGAACATGTCCATCAGCGCGTAGGTGGCTGCGTGACCCATGTGGATAGGTGTGTTGACGTAGGGCGGAGGTGTGTCTATGCTGAACACAGGGCCTTCGCCATCCTTGTCGAAAGGATAGCTGGTCTCGCGCCAGTTTTCGTAGATCTCCTTCTCGAACGCCTTGTCCCAGGCCTTTTCCTTGATAATGAAATCGTCTTTTCCGTCGGAAGCCATCGCTTTTGGGGGAGGGGGTCGATATTTAAAGATGACGTCCGCACAACAATACTTATATGCCTCTTTGGCCGCCCCGGATTGTGGGAAAGGAACATCTTCCGTGGGCCGTGAAGTATTCTCCGAAGCATATCGCCGAGGTGCCGCAGCAGTCGGCGGCCTCTGCCCTGTCCCGGTTCTTGGCTGAGTTTCCGAGGAAGAGGGGCATCATCCTTGTGGGTCCCACTGGCTGCTGCAAGACCTCGCTGGTCTATGCCCTGGCCAATGAGAAAGGCCTGGACATAAACGAGACCAATGCCAGTGATTATAGGACCGCATCCGAGATCAAATCCCGGGTGGGCGGCGCGTCCAAGCAGGCATCTCTTTTCGGAACCGGCAAGCTGATTTTGGTGGATGAGATGGATGGCCTGGCCGGCAACAAGGACCGCGGCGCCATTCCCGCGCTCGCCGAAGTGATATCCAGCAGTTGTTTTCCGATAGTGCTCACCGCGATAGATTTGTCGGACAAGAAATACAAGGCATTGAAGAAGTGCTGTTCTGTCGTAGAGCTATCGCCGGTGGGGGCGGATGACTGCGCAGAGGTCTTGGCCAGAATATCAACCATCGAAAAGATAGACGCGGATCCTTTGCTCCTGAAGACGCTCGCCCGGCGCAGTGGTGGTGACCTGAGAGGCATGCTCAATGACTTTCAGGGCCTGGTCAGTTGCGGCGCACTAACCCGTGAAGCAATAGATACTCTTTCCCCTCGTGACAGGGAGGAGAGCATGCAGCAGGCCCTCGTGCGGGTGCTGAAGAATTCCGACGCATCACTGGCCAAGGGTGCCTTCGACGCCACCGACGTCGACCTTTCCGAGGCATTGCTCTGGCTCGAATATAACGTCGGCAAGGAATACACCAAGCCGGCGGATTGCTGCCGCGCTTTCGACGCGTTAAGCAGGGCCGATGTCTTTCTTGGAAGGATTAGGCGTTGGCAGCACTGGCATTTCCTAGTCTATGCGAACGTGTTGATGACGGCAGGAGTGGCCTGCGCCAAGGACGCGAAGTATCCTGGCCTGCCCACCTACCAGCGCACGTCGAGACTGCTAAAGATATGGATGGCCAACGCGCGCAACTCCAAGAGGGACGCCATAGCGGCCGCATTGGGCGCGGTTTCGCACACCAGTAAGAAGAAAGTAATCCGTGACGTCCTGCCTATGCTCAAGGCCGCCTCGACTCAAACCTCCTTCGGGGAGTCCCTATCGGCAGAGCTGGACCTGGATGATGACCAGACGGATTGGCTTTGCAGCTAACGAAGTTTTTTAAATGACCTTTATGCCACAGCAGGTATGGCCATCACTATGGACGAGATGGCGACCTTCTGTCGCCGCAAGGGGTTTGTTTTCCCTAGCTGTGAGATCTATGGCGGATTGAGCGGATTCTTCGACTATGGTCCTCTGGGCGTCGAGCTGAAGAACAACCTGAAGGCGGCCTGGTGGAAGTACCACGTGAACGACCGCGAGGACATAGTCGGCATAGATGGTGCCATCGTCAACCACCCCAAGGTGTGGGTTGCCAGCGGCCACGTCTCGAACTTCGCGGACATCCTTGTTGAATGCCTCAAATGCCACGAGCGCTTCCGCGCCGACACCCTGGCTGAGGACGTGCTGAAGATTCGCGCCGACGGACTCAAGGCAAAGGAGCTGGATGCCCTGCTTCGCGACAACAAAGTGACCTGCCCCAAATGCAAGGGTCTGCTCGGCGAAGCCAGTCCCTTCAACCTTATGTTCAAGACCTTCGTGGGCCCCAAGACCACCGACGATAACATCGCCTATCTCCGGCCCGAGACGGCTCAGCTCATGTTCACCAATTTCCGGAACGTGCTCGACACAGGCAGGGTGAAGCTTCCTTTCGGCATTGCCCAGATGGGCAAGGCCTTCCGCAACGAGATATCCCCGAGGAACTTCCTATTCCGCTGCCGCGAGTTCGAGCAGATGGAGATCGAGTATTTCATACATCCTGAGAAGTCCGGCGACTGTCCTTTCATCCAGGAAGCGCTTTCGCATTCAATGCTGATATGGAGCGCCGAAGACCAGAAGGCCAACAGATCCGCTGTCGAAATGACCATGTCCGATGCTTTGGCCAAGGGCATAATCAAGACTCCCTGGCACGCTTACTGGCTGGCCAACGAGCACAACTGGTTCATCTCGCTCGGCGTCAAGGCAGATCACCTGCGCGCCAGGCAGCACATCCCTGACGAGCTCGCTCACTATGCTCTTGATACCTGGGACCTGGAATACGAGTTCCCATTCGGCTGGAAGGAGCTGCAGGGCATCGCCAACAGGAAGGATTTCGATCTTAAGCAGCACTCCGAGCACAGCGGCCAGCAGCTAACAGTCTTTGATGAGGAGACCAAGAAGCACATCATGCCTTACGTGGTTTGCGAACCGTCGCAGGGCGTCGATCGCGCGTTCCTGGTGTTCCTGTTCGATGCCTATGGTGTCGAAGCGTCGCGCGACAACAACATCGTGCTGAGATTGCATCCGAAGCTCGCGCCGTTCAAGGTCGGCGTATTTCCATTGGTAAACAAGCTCGACATCAAGGCACGTGAGGTTTTCGCCTCGGTGAAGAATCTTTTCCCGTCATTCTATGACAAATCAGGAAGCATAGGCAGGCGCTACGCGCGCGCCGATGAAATCGGCGTGCCCTGGTGCGTCACCGTGGATTTCGACACGCTCGAGAAGGGCGAGGTAACGTTGCGCGACCGGGACAGCACGTCCCAGGTTCGCGTGCCCCTCGACTCTCTCACCGACGTTTTGCGACGTCTGGTGGCGGGCGAGATGGAATTCGCCGACGCAGGCACTCCTGCCGAGACGAGGGTGAAAGAATGAAAATAAAAGAATTGCAACCAAGACAAGGAAATGTTGAGCTCGAAGCCAGTGTCATTAGCATAGAACCGCCACGTACCTTCAACAAGTTCGGCAAGGACGGACGCGTCGCCAACGCCAAGATAAAGGACGACAGCGGCGAAGTGACTCTTACTCTGTGGAACGAGCAGTGCGACCAGGTAAAGGTCGGCGACACCATCGTGATCCACAACGGTTGGGTCAGCGAGTACAAGGGCGAGCCCCAGCTCAGCACTGGCAAGTTCGGCCAGCTTGAGATCAAGGGCGCAATCGGCGCTCCTGCAACTACTGAGGAAAAGCCCGCGGAAGTCACAGAAGAAGCAGAACCTTCCAAGGAACCCATGGAAGAAACCCCTGAAGAGGAACCTTCCGAGGAACCCGCGTCCGAAGATGACATGGACTAGGGCGATATCCTTTTAAACAGGTGAAATCGCCGAAGCCTCATACGGGAGTGTAGCTCAGCCTGGGAGAGCACACCGCTGAAGACGGTGTTGTCGAGAGTTCAAATCTCTCCACTCCCATTTTTATTTTTTCTTATAATTTTTTAATTGCTCACTTCACCTTGCCGACTATCTGGTTGGCTATGGTGTTGAATATTATCATCACTACGAGCGCGATAAAGCAATACATGATGGTGCTTCTTTTCACGTTCTTGCCTATGGAATCCTGCTCCCCTATCTTGTCCGCTCCGTTCTGGATGCCGTTGGCCATTATGGTCAGTATGATGATTATCTCTACCACGTACACGCCCACGACGAGTTGGAAGTAGTAGGTGGGGATTCCGTCGCCGAACAACGACACTATCGAACTCAGCGTGCCTCCTCCTGCTGTCTCGCCTTCGCCCAGCTTGGTTATCTGTCCTGACAGCTTTCCCAGGATGGTGGTTATCATCGAGGTTATGCCGATGACTATGCCTGCTATGGCGGGTGTCATGAAGTTGATTTGTGAAGATATGTCGGATACTATCTCCGCCATGAGGTCGCGTAGTCTTTCGTTGACCTGGTGTATCTCCTTGATGTACCTCGAGACGTTCTGCAATGACTGCGCTGCTATCGCCGGTCCCTTGCGTATGCTTTCGGACAGCACTTTCATGGACGATTCTATGACTGCGCTCGGGAAGTAGCGCACCGCTCCGAACCGGGGGTCGAACAGCGCGGCGTTCATCCCGAGTCCGAGCTTGCGTATGTTCGTGCTCACGAGTTCGAAGAACTTGCCCGATACCGTGTCGCGCATGACATCAGCGACTTTTCCCACCGCTGCCTCTGCCGGCAATCCATCCGCCAGCCGGTTGCCCAGCTGGAACAGCGCGGTGGCGAACTCATCTTCCAGAGTCTTGGCGCTTTCTCGTACGTCCAACAGTCCTCTTGTCTTGAGCGCAAAATATAGCGAGACCGCGAGCCCGAGAGCGAGCGGTATTAAGAGCGAGATGGCGCTTGCGCCTAGGCCATAGGGTCCTATGATCGTTCCTGCCAGCCCCGGGCTCTGTGACGTGCTCCTGCGGTATTCTATCAGCGGGAATCCCTTGCCGCAATCGTCCGCCCGAAAACCGGACTCTGCGTTGATTGCCGTGGCGTAGAGGAACGGCGTGTCAGGGTCGGTGAAATAGTTTGTATTGAGGCAGAAATCCGTCGTGGGATAGAACATGTGGAAGAGGATCGGGGTAAGCCCAATGAGCAACAGCACAGACCCCAAAGACACCGCCGCCGTCAGGGGAGATATGTGCAGTTCCTTATTTCCAATGTGGAAAAGCAGTCCTTGTTTCTTGAGCAATTCCGGGTTTGCGGTGCCGATGTCGGAGTCGCCGTATCCAGTCGGCCTGGTCGCAAGTATGCTTTTCGCGAGGTAGTAGACCGCCACCGGCAAAGCTATGTTGTAGAGAATCGCGATGTGGTACCATCGTACTGTCTCCATGAACGAGACGACGAGCGGCAGTATCACGAGTCCGAGTATTGGGAGTATGATGCCGAGCATGTGCAGCGTGGTGATCGGGCTCTTGAGGTTGTGCGCGTAATGGAGCATCTTTTCATAGGTTTCGCTGAGCATCACGTCAAGCGCCTTGTCCAGCAACTCGACGCGTCTCTTCTCGTCCGATTCCATCAGCGATCCTTCGATCAGGTGGAACGACTCTATGAACTCGGGATTGTACTTTCTCCATCCGTTCAGGTAGGCCTCGAGCGAATCGACGATTGATGAATATTCCCCTATCTCCACGTCGTAGAGGACTTTCTTCAAATCCAGGGAAAGCGGTGGGGACAGGTGGTCCGACGCGAAACGTACGGCTAGCTCGAGGTTCGAGGTGTGCCTCATGTAGGTGACCACGAAGAAGATGCATTGCACCATCTGGTTGCTGCCTTTCAGCCGCCAGGTATTGGCGATGAAATACGGGTACTTGTTCAGCACCGGCATCAGTATCATTCCGAACACAAGGATCGCGAAAGCGAAGAACATGGTGTTCAATGCGATGCCCAGGGTTATGCCGACGAGAATCACGATTAGCGGCACGACCAGCGCGAGCGAAGCCGCGTCTTCTGGCTTGATTGCGATATGCGCGGTGGCCAGCGATTCAGCGAGCGCCGCTTTCTTCTCTTCCTTCAGGCCTGGCTTGAAGACTTTTCCTGCCTGCAGGCAGGCCTTCTCATACCAGGAGTGCCGCGCAGGAAGCGACTCTGATCTGAATTCGGTGTAGTCCTTGGTGACCACCTGGCGTTCCATCTCGGTGCCGAGTTCGCTCTCGAGCTTTGCCTTGTATCTTGCGACTAAATCCTCAAAAGCAGGATCCTTGTTCATGGCGCCCCGCGCTTCAAGTATCTGCGCGCCCATTCATTCCATTCGAATTCGATGCGCTTGCTGTCGAGAGCGCCGACTTCTTCTCGGACAGATTCGCTGATGAGGTGGAATTGGTCATTGGCTGTTATGCAGAACGGCGCCTCGAGTATCTCCGATCGTTTCGACTGTTCGGCGAACTTGAAGATCGCCTCCTTTGTGCGCGAGCGAAGCAGGATATTTTCCCAAACAGCGTCCCAGTTACCTGCCCATTCCTTGACGCTGCCCGCGATGGACTTGATTATCTCAGAGTCTCCGTTCAACAAATCGCTTGTGGGCTCGAGCGTGTCTGTCTGCGCGTCGTACTTCATCAGGTCGAGGAATCCTCCCTCTTTCAGCGGATCCTCCTCCCACTGCTTGCGCACCTCGGTTATCTGGGTGACTCTCCTGTTCCTGTGGATGCCATCCGGGCTGCGGACTGGGTTCGCGACGACGATTATGTCAGTTGCCTTGAAACTCGTTCGAGGAACTCCCAAATCGTTCACGACACGGTCGAAGACGCCATAGGGTGAGTCGCCGTGTATCGTTCCAGCGACCACGTTCGCCAACGCTCCGACTCTCATTGCCTCATAGAGCGCCTTTGCTTCGGTCGAACGCACTTCTCCAACTATCAGCGCCGAGTCTCCAAGACGTAGCGTGGTGCGTATTCCTTCGTCCGCCGCCACTTCGTTGGTGCCTCGCGTGAGCGCGCTGGCGACCTTCATGCTCTGGATATTGTAGCCGAGCTTTCGCAATGGCTCGACAGGGAGTTCGAGCGTGTCCTCGATTGTTATTATGCGCACGCGGCGCATCAGTTCGACCAGCACGCTTCCCAGCAGGGATGATTTTCCCGCGCTTCGGGTTCCCGCGACCAGCATTGTCCTGGCTCCGTCGATAAGGAAGCTCCATACGCCCGCGGCAAGAGGCGTCATCATCTTGTTTTGGATGAATAGCGGAAGCGTCCAGGGCTTGTCGCGGTGGCGGCGGAAGCTATAGGCCAGCCCTGTCGGGTTGAGCGGTTCGGTTATGGCCGCGACCCTGGCGCGCGCCGAGGGTAGGATCAGCTCAGTGTCGAGTATCGGGTTGGCTTCGTCCAGAGGCCTTCCGCTTATGAGGCGTAGCTTGCTTGCCCAGGATTCGCTCTCTCCCTGGGTCGGTATTATATTGGTTACGCAGTCGCCCCACTCTCCGTGTACTATAAAGATGGGTATTGCGCCAAGTGGACTGTTGATGCTGATGTCCTGTATCTTCTCATCAGCCAGCAGAGTCTCGACGAGTCCGAAACCCACCGTGTAACGCACGAGTATGTCTATGAGGTCCTTTTTTTCCTTCTCCCGCAGATGCGTTTTGCGGTAGGTGGATAGTTCGTCGATGAGGTCGCTTCCGACGTTGGCGAACACCTGTCTCATCCTCTCGGGATCGACGAACTCGCTGCGCTTTGGTTTGTGTTCGGCGAGTATCTTTCTGGCCGCGTCAAGGATTTCGTATTTCTCCTCGGTCATCTTGAACTCGGAGGGCACGACGTGGTATAGCGTCTGCACCGAATCCGGCAGGGAGAATATGGTGACCTCGGTGTCGCCTATCTGGTAGGCGTCCAATTCCTCGCCGTCTGCCGGGAACTGGGCCATCAGTTTGGTGAACATGAAATCCGGTCTTATCGCCGGCGAGAAGAAGTGCCGGTAGATGCTCCTGTCGCCGAGCTTGAATCCTGCCAAGTAGGGCTTGGCCAGGGTGACCATCTTGGTCTGTTCCAATTCGTCTGCCAACGAGGTGACGAGTGATATGAATTTCTTGATGGATGGCATGGCATCCTTCGGGAAAGCCCCTTGTTCTAGCAATAGCGTCTCGCTGCGCGTCAGCCTGCGCAACTCCACGTAGGCCGCTATCGGGTCGCTTTTGAGCGTGCTGTGTATTATGTCGACCAGCTGGGCGTACCTGCTGTCCAGGAACCTCCTTCCGACCGGGTCGGAAAGCATCCCCGCCCGCATCCTCTCGCTGACGAAGCGCTTGTATAGCTGGGCCACCTCGAGCATCAGCGTGGTCTGGCCGTAGTCGTATTCGAAATCCCGCTTCTGGACGAGTATTATGCGCGTTACCGTGCCTACCTGTGCCAGCGCGTCGATGATTATCGACATGGTGCGCCCGTTGTCCTCTATGCTTGGGAAGAAGGTGCAACTGTCGAAGTCCACCTGCAGGGTAATCTCGTCACCTTCCCTGTGGACTTCATAGCTGCCGCACGGATTCTTACTAGTAAAAAGTGGCATTCCTCTTTTCCCCTGTCGACGATTTATTGGCCGAATGGTATTTAAAGGTGGCGGTAAACTCTCTCATTATGCCAGATGCCCCGCCAGCACACGCTCCGACTAAACAAGGTATGTTTAGCGGTAAATCCTCCTCGCCTGCTGTGGACATAGGTCCGCTGCAGCAGGACATCAACTCCCTTTCCAGCAGACTACGCATGGAAGAGGAGCGCTATTCCGATCTTCGGCGCAGATTGCAGTTCGTGGAAAATCAGATGCTGCAGAACCAGAAGCGCTCCAGTGGGGACATAAAGGGCGTCCACGAGGATATATCTGAGATGAAGCGGGGCATGACTGAAATCCAGAATCGCCTGGTGATGCTCATAAAGGAACTCCAGTTGACCGCGAGGAAGCAGGATCTGGAAGTCCTTCAGAAATATATCGACATGTGGAATCCCGTTAATTTCGTTTCAGCCGTGCATTGTCGCAAAATCGTCGCTGAAGAGCTTGCCAAACTAACTGCAAAGAAGGAACCTGATCAGGAAGAAGTTCCTGAAGAATGATTATCGTCGCGTTTTCTTGACGACTGGAGCAGGCGTCTGTTCTTTTATCCTGCCGACCATGCTGCTCAGTTCAGTGACGTTTTCAGTGAGTGTGGGCAGCACCTTCTGGAATACCTTTTCCATCGCCTTGATTTCCGTGCCGACGTCTATGAGGTTCTTGTCGTATTCCCCTATCTTGTTGACTATGCTCTTGTGGAGGTTGTCCAGGTCCGCGCGCAGGTCCTGTATCTCCTGGTCGACGCGTTCGAGGCGGGTGTTCGTGGTCTCTTTCCACTCGTTCCATTTCCCCATCTCCTTGCTGACGTCCTGCAACCTCTCATCAACTATCTTTTCGATGAGTTCCTCGGTTTCCTGCCTTCTTTCCTCTATATTCGGGGGAGGCATCATTGGAGCGGGAGGTCCTGGTTGCATCATTGGAGCGGGCTGGACGCTTTGCATCGCCTCTGCCTGGGCTATGGCGTCGGTTATCATGTTTATGTCGTAGCCGTTGCGCTGCAACGCCTCGACTATCTGGTTGTTCGTCATTCCCTGGGCTTGCATCGACATCACCTGGTCGACCGGCGGGCCGCTGGGCAGGGGTGGCATTCCTCCCGGTACCGTGGGCAAAGGCGGCGTCTCCTTTTTCTTTATCTTGATGAAATCGAACATTCCCATTCTATCTCTCCACGAGCTGTCCTACGGTGAAAAATGCTATCAGCAGTATGAGTGCAAGTCCGAGCACCTTGGGATGGGTTATGGTCGCGAAGAACCCTGCCTGTTCACTCACCGGACGTTCGCCAGATGCAACGTCCACCGTGGTGTCCACAGGAGCTATTCCTCCCTCTCGGAGCGATACGAACTGTTTCTCCTCGCTGACTACCGTGGCCAATGAGCCTAGAGTTATGATGAGTACCATCGCGAGTATCCACAACGCGTATATCTTTCCGTACTCCTTGCTGGTTATCACGTCGATTATCTTTTCCTGCTTGACCCCGAACGCCTGGTACGCGATCAACAGGAATACAATGAGGAATATCAGCAGCACGAACCAGGGCGCGGCCAGGTTTATGGTCTTGTATGCCAACGGATATACCATGGCCATCACGGCCAGGAGGAAAGCCATCATTGAACGCAATGATTTGTTGTCCTTGAGCATGTCTACGTAGCCGGTCACCGCGTATACGACCGTGAAAACCAGCAGGAAAGGCCATACTTTCTGGAAGATAATCAGTCCGCCCAGGTCCAGGATTGTTGCCATTATTCCTTCTTCTCCTTATTTGCCGGAA
>CAYSVV010000013.1:2484-10613 GCA_964434695.1 uncultured Methanosarcinales archaeon | reverse complement strand
TCTTGCCGGACTGGATCTGCTGCATCAGCTTGTTCGGGTCGCCGCCCTTGAGCATCTTCACGAGCTTCTTGCTCTGCCGATACTGCTTGAGAAGGTCGCGGATTTCCTGGACTTCTGTGCCTGCGCCTTTTGCGACTCTTTCGATGCGCGCGTTGTCCAGTGATTCAGGATCCTCAAGTTCCTTGCGCGTCATGGAGTCCATGGCGATGCGCCAGCGGCGCAGCTTGTCCTCCTGGACCTTCAACGCGTCCTTGGGCATCTTGATTTGGCCGAAGCCAGGGATCATCTCGACGACCTTCTGCAACGGTCCCATCTTGCTCATGGCTTCCATCTGCTGGTGCAGGTCCATGAGGTTGAAATCGCCGCGCAAAAGCTTGCGCTCGATGTCGGCGGCGTCCTCTTCGGTCATCGCGTCCTTGGCTTTTTCGAGCAAGGACTCGATATCGCCCATGCCCAGCAGGCGGCCGATGAAACCCTTTGGGTTGAACTGTTCGAGATCGTCAAGGCGCTCTCCGACGCCTATGAACTTGACGGGGGCGCCGGTTACCGCGCAGGCGGTCAAAGCGCCTCCGCCCTTGGCAGTGCCATCCATCTTGGTGACTACAACTCCGGTGACTCCGCAGGTGTCGTGGAACTTCTGGGCCTGGATCTGTGCTGCCTGGCCGATGTCCGCGCTGATAACGAGCAATGTCTCGTGAGGGTGCACGGCGCTGTTTATCGCCTCTATTTCCTGGATCAGGTCGTCGCTCAGGGCATCACGGCCAGCGGTGTCCACGATAAGAACGTCATATTTGGGATATTCTGCCTCGAAAGAATGCCAGAGCGAGAGCGGGTTCTTCTGTTCCAAATCCACGTAGCATTTGACGCCGGCCTGGTCAGCCACCTGCTTCAGTTGTTTCATCGCTGCCGGCCTGTGGACGTCGAGGCCGACTAGCGCGACCTTCTGCCCGCGCTTGGCGAAATACTTCGAGAGCTTTCCTGCCGTGGTGGTCTTTCCCGAGCCGAAAAGGCCGACGAGCATTATCATCATCGGCTTGGACTGCGATTGGGCGAGCGCGGTCTTCTCGCCGCCAACGAACTGCACGAGTTCATCATAGACTATCGTGATTAGCTGGTCCTTTCGTGTAAGGCCTGCCGTGGGCTTCATCTCCTTGAAGCGCTGGCGTATGCGCTCTGTCAGGGTGAAGACTAGCTTGACATTGACGTCCGCGGAAAGCAGCGCGCGCTGGATGTCCTTCACCAGCTCGTTCATCAGCTTATCGTCAACGAAAATCGCACTGGTTATCTTGGACAATGTGGAGCGCAGCGAATTGCCGAGACTGTCAAGCACCATGAAGTAAGGACGCTCTATTCCTCTTTAAAAGGTTTGCACCTCAGGCCGCCTTCAATTCAGGATGCGCGGCGCGCAGATCCTCAAGCGCCCGGGTGAGCGACTTGATTTTCGCCTGAATTTCTCTCTTGCGCGCCCGAATTTCCGGAGATAGCATAGGCTCTGGTTCGTCATGATTGGTTTCAAGGTCGTGAAGGTCACGTATGGCGACTACCAGGTCGGCATGCAAAGCAGTATAACTGTCCTTCAAGCTGTTCCTGCGCAGCCAGGATAATATGCCCATGCCGCCATTAACGGCAGGAAGGATATATTCCTTACCATCAAAAACCATTAAATACGGCACGGGCAGCGCAAGGGTATGAAAATAACCTGGTTCGGTCACGCCAGCGTGCGCATAGTCACGTCAAAAGGAACGATAATTTATGTCGATCCCTATGCGGGCGAGGAATCCTGGTATGACAAAATCGCTGACGCCGTGCTCATAACCCATGGTCATTACGATCATCTCAAGGACGCGTTGCTTCCCCTTATGATGGGCGATGAAACTCTAATGCTCGCTCCGCCGCCGGTCGCAAAACTCCATAACGGATGCAGGCCTGTCTTGGCCGGGCAAACTGGCAAGGTAAAGGACGCGCAGGTCAGCACAGTGCATGCTTACACTGTCGAGCATCCAAACCATCCGAGGGAGGAAGGTGTCGGTTACATCATAACAGCGGATGGCAAGTCAGTATATGTTGCGGGAGACACGGACGTGATTCCTGAGATGCGGCAGTTGAAGGCCGATGTCGTCCTTCTACCAGTGGGTGGCACTTACACTATGGACGCGAAGCAAGCGGCAGAGGTAGTCGCAGGAATGCGGCCGAAGTTGGCGATACCTTATCACTATGGGCTCACAGTCGGCACGGCTGACGACGCCGAGCTCTTCCGCGAAAGCTGCGAGGCAGAGGAAGTCGCCTGCAGGATACTGAAATTCGACGAGGAGATTGAAGTATGAGCAAAGTGTATGTAGGTGGTCAGGCGTTGGTGGAAGGCGTGATGATGCGCGGCGCATCGAAGGTCGCTTGGGCTGCGCGGACACCGAACGGCAAGATAGTGGTGAAGTCGTTTCCGTTCAAGAGCGTAAGCAGGGACTTCCCGATGAAGCTCCCTTTGCTTCGCGGCGTGGTGGCTCTCATAGAGATGATGGCGCTGGGCATAAAGGCGCTGCTATGGAGCGCTGAACAGCAGGCGGGCAAGGACGAAAAATTATCCAACACCGAAATCGCGTTGACATTGCTTATTTCAATAGTCCTCGGACTCGTGATATTCGTCGGCCTTCCCTATGCGTTGACTTGGCTTGCCATCGGGCATCGCCCGGAAAGCCTGTTATTCAACCTCACTGATGGCGTGTTGAGGGTGCTGTTCTTCGTCGCGTACATATTCCTGATAGGGCTTGCCAAAGACGTGCGCAGACTTTACCAGTATCATGGCGCGGAGCATATGTCGGTGCATTGCCATGAAGCAGGATTGTCTCTTACCCCGGCCAACGTGAAGAAGTTCTCGCCAGTGCACCCGCGCTGCGGCACTTCGCTGTTGGCCTACGTTATAGGACTCAGCATAATCGCGTTCTCTTTGATACGCAGCGACATCTGGTATCTCAACGTCGCGATACGCATAGCGATGATACCGGTGATAGCGGGAGTATCCTATGAACTCTTGCGCATCGCGGCAAGGTGGCCTAGGAGCGGGATTGTCTGGCTGATGTCTTTGCCGGGCCTTTTCGCGCAAAGGATAACGACGCGCAGGCCCGACAGCAAACAAATCGAGGTGGCGATAGCCGCTCTCAGGAAGGCACTATGAAAAAAGTCATCGCGATAACGCTTTCGCTGTTGCTGATAGTATTGTTGACTCTCGCGACAGCGCGCATCGTGCCGTGGATCGCTTTCTATATCACCGCTGCGGTGGCTGCCTTGGCTGCATGGAAAATGAAAAAATAATCAGTTCTTGTGCGCTTCGCAACCTTCGACGGCCTTCCACTTTGTGATTTTGCCGACGAGCAGTATGACGAAACCTACCGCGTACCAAGGTGCGACCGACACGAAATCGCCCACGCCCAGCCATTGGGTCTGCACTGCCATCACGAGAACATAGGTTCCTACAGCATAGACTGCTGCCGCGATTAGCATCCAGAGAAAACTTACCGGACCACAGGAACAGGTCTTGCCTCTACGAATGATCTTTGCCATTAATCACCTCTCTGGTGGTCAAATCGCATCTTTCATTTATAAACCTGATGCAGACCGAAATACAATATGTGGTGGTGATTTTACTACTTTTTAATGCTAAAAACTCGGAAAGATTTAAATATGATTGGCTGATTTTATGGTTATGTCAGACCAGCCTAGCGAGAGCGAATTAAGTGAAACTCTGCGCCTGTTCTTGTTGGATGCCCAACGCAACATAATCTGGCCAGGTCTTGTCGTAATCGGTCCTGGTGGTCCGGTAGCCCCGGATACAGTGTCCGCCGTTGGAAGAAACCTTGTCGAAATCGATTACGGCAACGTGCCATTCGTTCTGGAAGGCAGCAAGCAGAATTATATCGACTACATAGCACATCTTGGGAAAAGGGATTATGGTGTGGTTTTCAAGCAAGCCAACGGGCGCATCGGCGAAATCGGCCCGAAACTTGAATTGGAATTATCAAAACGGATGCCTACTGTCGGTTTCAGCTATGGATCCGCTCCAAGGCCAGATGATGACAGTGTTGATACCTGGATACGCCGCGCATTGGAGAACCGGTTTCGAAAAGAAGTGGAAAAGAGAGTCACCCGGTCATCTAATCCGGCGATTGTGCACATCTTGTGTGCCAAGGAGGACAAGTATGATTTGGTGGGCAAGACACTGGATGATTTGCGCAGCGAAAAAGTGGGATTAAGGATGTCTGATGGAAGCCACGAATCGCAAGTCATTGATTATGCCGGTCCTTTGATGAATGACTGGGGAGTTTATTTTCAGAACGCTGGAAATCACCTTGACTATCTCGCCGGCGAATGCGTCGACTCGCTCGAGGAAAGGGTTTGCCCGAATAAGCATCTCGATATTGAAGTAAGGGCCGATGTCCGCAAAGGTGCCGAGACGGTGGACAACTGGATATCCTGTCTTGTTTGCTCGCCACCCATTAATACCCGTGACAATACTTCCTCATAAAATGAGAGTGGCACACCTGTTATCCGGCGGCGTTGACAGTTCAGTCGCTCTCAAACTGCTTCTTGACCTTGGCTACGATGTCGAGGCATTCTTCATCAAGGTCTGGCTTGAGGATGAGCTGACCTATCTCGGCAGCTGCCCCTGGGAAGAGGATCTTGAGTTCTGCAGGAAAACCTGCGAACTTCTTGGCGTTCCGCTGCGGGTTGTCAACCTGCAGAAAGATTATTGGGAAAAAGTGGTCTCGGAATCATTGTCCGAAGTGAAATCAGGACGCACGCCGAACCCCGACATACTCTGTAACTCGCGCGTTAAGTTCGGCGCTTTTATTGATTCGCTTGGAGATGAGTTGTCGTCCTTCGACAAGATATCAAGCGGGCACTACGCGCAGGTCGAGGAAAAGAACGGAAAGACCATGTTGTTGCGAGCCGCGGATAAGACAAAGGACCAGACATATTTCCTCGCGAGGCTTTCGCAGGAACAATTGCATCGGCTTATTTTCCCGATAGGCCATTTGCCAAAGGAAGAGGTGAGAGCCATCGCGGAGACCGCCGGACTTCCTGCCGCGTACAGGAAGGACAGCCAGGGCATATGCTTCCTGGGCAAGGTGAAATACGACGAATTCATAGAGCATCATCTCGGCGTCAAACAAGGACCGTTCATCGACGCTTCGACAGGATCGGTCATCGGCACGCACGACGGCCACTGGTTCTACACCGCTGGACAGCGCCACGGCATACCGCTCGCGCACGGCCCGTGGTATGTCGTCAGCAAAGACGCCCTGAACAATTCAGTGGTGATAAGCAACGAATACGATGACATTCCCCGGGACAGTTGCAAACTGCGAGACCTGCAATGGATAAACGCCGCACCTACGGGTTTCCTTCGCGTGAAGATACGCCACGGTCCAAAGGATTATTCGTGCAAATACAAGGATAACGGCGATGGTACCGCGAGCATAGACATAGATGGACAGGACCAGGGCATGGCGCCTGGCCAATATGTGGTTTTCTACGAAGGAAAGATCTGTTTGGGAAGCGGAATCATAACACAAGGCTCTTAAACAACAAAAGAATCCCGTTTTATATGACAAACCCGAAAACAAAGATGGTGGTGGCAGTTATCGCGATGTCACTCGCTCTGTTTTCAGGATCATTCGTCTTCCACCAGCTTGAAAACTGGTCATACTTGGACGCTTTGTACTTCACCACGGCGACGATGTCGACCGTGGGTTATGGCGACCTCGTGCCGACCACGAGCTCCTCCAAGATATTCTCGATAGTCTTCATGATATTCGGGATAGGTTTGTTCCTGTTCGCGGCATCGAGCATAGCAGAATACTACGTCCGGCACCAGATAAAGCAGTTCAAGAAACGGAACGGAGCCAAGACAAGGTTGGGTTCGGTAACGAACAACGGCTGGTTAAAGAATATCTGATTATATCTGTGGTGAGCAGACAAGCTCGTTTCACTCGCAGTCCGCTCTCCCGCGCTTTCGTCGCTGTGATGCTTCGAGCGCGTATCCGCAGTTTTGGTAGAGCTTTTGCGGAGCGAGAGCGGAGCAAAAGGTCTGCGGGGAGCAGGATTCGAACCTGCGAAGGCGCTAAGCCAGCGGATCTTAAGTCCGCCCCGTTTGACCGCTCCGGCATCCCCGCGTATGTGTTCAGGTTCTGGTCTTTGAATATAAATCTAGTCGTAAACGTTCTTGCTATGGTCGATTCTAACCACGGTTATCCGCCGTCCCGAAATCAATATATCCAAAATCTCTCTGTAGTCTCCTATCCGCAATCGCCATAACTTCGCGCCAGAAAGATGCTTCAAGTGGGAGAAAGGGTCATCGCGGATGGAATTCAGCTTGTGCAGCAGGAACGTCCGATTCTTTGAGTCCATCTTTTTCAGGAATCGTTCCGCGGTTTCCGTGATTTCCAGAGAATACGTCACAGCCGCACGCCCATCTCCTTCGCGACCCGTTCAATGCTTTTGACATTGCCCTTCTTGATGCCATCGAGGCCTTTCTTTATTTCGTCTATCTCTTCCGGGTCTAATGGTTCCTCGACCTCGTCCATCATGGAATTTATCAGGTCATCGTAGGACTCGCGGGGGAATTTCTTGTGTTCTTTCAGCCGTTCCAGGGTTTCTTTCTTGAGTTGGATGGTGGTGGTTTCCATGTTATGTAGTAGCTATAGTAAGTATATGACTCTTTCTGGAGATTACGCCACCATTTAAATAATCCATTTGTATTCCGAAATCCATGAAAAGAGGTGGGAGGCGTATTTCCAGGAGAAAAACTGCTGGGCGCCCGAAATCATCGAGAGGAAAGACCTCTGCCAAGTCCAAATCGCCTAGGACGAACACTTCCGTACTAATTGACCTTGGCGCTCGGGCCGCAATATGGGTCGGCATCGTTTTCTGGCTGATTCCTTGGCTTCTGGGATACTTCGCTCCTCGAGAAAGGCTGATTTTCAACAACAACATCGGGCCGTTGTTCGCGCTGGCAGTCCTGGTGATTTTTGTGATATATCACCGCGACCAGATTCTGAAGAAATCCAAACGGGGATGGCGCGACCTGGTCGCGTTTGGCGCGTTGGGCGTGATGCTCGTCGTGATTTCACTCGTGATAAACCTCTCATACTCCCATCAGTCAAGTGCGTTGGCCAGAACATTGTTCTTCCTGTTGCCCCAGGCGTGCGTCGCCATGGCTGCTTTCTCTTTCGCGGTCGCGTTGCTGGGCAAGTCGATTTTCGCGCGTAATATCCGGGCTTTGCTCATAGCTCTCGTCGTGGGGATTCCTTACGTATCATTCTCGCTTCTTGCAAGGCAGCTTTGGCCCTATCTCAGTGGTCTGGTGATGTTCGCCAACGAAGCGCTGCTTTCCCTCATAGGAAATGTGAGCGCCGCCGGAACCACGCTTGTTTTCGAGAATTTCAGCGTCGTCATAGGCGAGGCCTGTTCTGGCCTAGATAGCGCGATAATGTTCACCGGAGTGTATATCTTCGTGCTCTTGCTCGATTGGAAGCGCTTGAATCGGGAGATGCTTTACTGGCTCTTCCCGATTGGGCTCGCGGGAATGTTCCTGATGAATATCCTGAGAGTCTCGATCCTTATGGTGGTCGGTGCATATTGGTCACCAGAACTTTCGATGTCGCTGTTCCACGACAACGCAGGATGGGTTCTTTTCGTGCTCTATGTTCTCGCTTTCTGGTGGGTAATTTATCCCCGCGCGCTCCGTCGCAACGCTTAAATACGATTGTGACATTGCTGCTAACATAATAAAGGGGGATTGGGTTTCACACGCGAGGTCAGTAAGGTTGTGGAAGGTTAGATAGGTTGTGGAAAATTAAGTAAAAACGTGTGATTTCTCGTCCATAAAGAGGTTGTGGTTAGTGGGTAGGTTGCTAGGAAAAGTCCTGGCGCTGAAAAGCGGCCGCGATCCTGTGAGGGGGTCGCGGTAAATGAGAAAGCAGACTGTTGGCTCTGCCACGGTGCGATTTGAGGAAACGTACCGTAAAGCGAGTCGCTCGTCCGCACGAGCTAGACAGTACTATCCTGAACTTCTTGAAACTTACAAGGAACTCAAATCAAACAGGTCAGTGGGTGCTGATACAAAGTCCCTGGCA
>CAYSVV010000013.1:0-2474 GCA_964434695.1 uncultured Methanosarcinales archaeon | reverse complement strand
GCTGGCGAAGCAGCCATCGCCGACATTGCCTTTGAAGGTAATCGTTCCGATAGCGCTGCTTCTGGTGGTCGCGGCATTCTTGATCACTCCGACGTTCACAGGATTGGTTGTTCTTGAAGATGCCACTTCAGCCAAAGTCGACAGGACGTTCTCAAGTTCTGGTTCTTTCTTGGTTTCGTTGCCTGTGCAGCCAAAGAACATAGGAATCACCGGTGCGCTTAGCGCTGGAAAAGGAGAAGTGTGGGTTACGCGCGCGGATGGCAGTGAAGTTCTCATCTGGACGGGCGAAGGTGCGCTGACTTTCAGCGAAGCCTGCAGTTCCTGTTCCGGACTGGTAGGCAAAGACATAACAGTCAACGTGGTGCCTGAAGGAGGCACTCTCTCCATAGCCAGCCTTGACTACACTACCGGCGACAACAACAGGGCCCCACAATTCGTTGCGAGCAACGACGTGATCGTCGTTCCCGGGACATCCGAGCTCGATCTCAACTCGATGTTCAACGACCCGGATGGCGATGACATATCCTACGCCAACACGGAAGCGACGGGCGCCAAAGTCGCTTTGAGCGGAAACAAGCTAACCGTCGCCTTGGACGTGCCCGAAACACAGCTGACCATAATCGCGAGCGACGGCAAGGCAGCCACCACAAGGATTCTCACTCTCAAGAACTCCGGCACGCTGGAAACCCCAACAGAAAGGCGGCCCGCGCAGGAACCAACCCTTGAAACACTACCCGCTTTCACGATCCCCAGATCGGCTCCGGCCGAAACTCCAACTGAACAAATGCCTCCAGAGCCCCCGGCGGTGCCTCCGCCGGTCGAGGCTCCCACTCTTGTATCCGCGCCGACAGCGCCGCGGACTCTCTCGACACAGGCAGCGCCGGTCATCACGAGCATCAACCTGTCGTCAACCAACATCACGACGAACGACACGCGCCAGAACCTCACGCTCTATCTCGCGACCACGGCCGACGCTGGCAAGAACGTAACCAACATCACTGCCTGGTACCGCAATGGCACGCCGGTGATGCTGCTCAACATGCCCTTTGAGGGCGGCTCGACAACAACATTCACCAAGGACTATTCGGGATTGGGCAATAACGGCACTATTGTCCGCGCCGTCTGGAACGAGACTGCCGGCCATGATGGCAAGGGCGCATACAGGTTCAACGGTGAGTTGGGTGCCAACTCCACCTTCATCAACCTGGGCGACAAGGACGCGCTCGAGAGCCAGAACAGGGTCACGATCAGCGCATGGGTCTATGCGCATGACGCGCAGGGCAAGCAAATAGTCATCGTGAGGTCTGGCCAGGTCGCCGACATGGTATATGGTTTGTTCCAGAACTCGTTCCAGAACTACTATAATGGCACTCAAGGCCAGAATATTACTTTCTCCCTGCCGCTCGAGCAGTGGGTGCACGTCGTCGCTGTCAGGAACCTGCCCAACGCCTACGTCTACGTCAACGGTGTCCTGGTTGGCTCTGCAAATGACTGGACTGCACTGCCTGTGGGCATGGCTCCGGCAGCAACGGTGATTGGCTCGGCGGCAGCGGGCGCGGTACAGACCTTCAACGGCACGATCGACGACGTGTTGGTCTTCAACCGCTCGCTGAGCGCAGAGCAGGTCAGGGCGCTTTACGAGAACCGCACGGACCTTGTCGTCAGCCAGGAGCTCGCGGCAGGCGACGTCTGGCACGCGTGCGTGACGCCGAACGACGGCAACAGCGACGGCCTGCAGGCCTGCTCGAACAACGTGACTGTCGTGGCGGTGGCGAATGAAGTGCCTGTCGTGAGCAGCGTCTCGCTCAACTCGACGAACCCTGCGACGAACGACACTAATCAGAACTTGACTCTTTATCTCAACGTGACAGACGCGGACAATGATCCGGTCAAGAACATAACGACTTGGTTTGTGAATGGAACGTCTATGGCTGTCTTGAACATGCCGTTTGAAGGCGGCTCTAACTCAACATTCACGAAGGATTATTCTGGCTTTGGAAACAATGGAACGGTTGTTAATGCAACGTGGAACGCAACAGGCGGTTATGACGGAAAAGGCGCTTATCGGTTTGATGGGGATAGGGATTATGTAACTACTAGCGGGACAGGTTATCTTGAAAACTATACTCTGAGCCTATGGATCAAAAGGAATGAATTGGCAAGATTCCAGATGTTCGGCACAGGAAGTCCTTCAGCTTTATATTTTGGTTTCCATGATGGTGCAGCAAACCGTATAATTGTCAGTTACATGAATTCCAGCGGTGCACAAAGACTGTGTTATGCGGATTCCCCGGTGGCAGATTATAACTGGCACCATATTGTCATAAATGGCGAGAGTAAAGGAAATATCACCATCTATGTCGATAATGTCAAACAAGGCACTACTACCTGCAATCAGCCATATGCTAATGGCGAATTCTATAGTTTAGCCAGCACATTGAATAGGATAGGGGATTGGTACTCTACAGGTTATT
>CAYSVV010000012.1:0-11003 GCA_964434695.1 uncultured Methanosarcinales archaeon | reverse complement strand
CAGATATACAATCTGGCCTGCCCGGCGAGCCCGGTGCATTACCAGGCTAGGCCGTTGAAGACGCTCGAATGCAACACCACCGGTGTTTCTAATGTTCTCAAGATAGCCAAGAGAAACAGCGCGAGGATACTCCAGGCGAGCACGTCCGAGGTCTATGGCGACCCAAAGGAACACCCTCAGACCGAGGAGTATTGGGGCCACGTTAACCCGATAGGCCCGAGAGCTTGCTATGACGAGGGCAAGCGCGTCGCGGAGTGCCTTATGGTGAACCATCAACAGGTCAATGGTGTGGACATCAGAATCGCGAGGATTTTCAACACTTACGGTCCAAGGATGGCGCGGGAAGATGGGCGCGTGGTTAGCAATTTCATAGTGCAGGCCTTGGAAGGCAAGGATCTGACTGTCTTTGGTGACGGGAAACAGACCCGTTCTTTCTGCTATGTCAGCGACCTTGTCAAGGGGTTGCGCTGTGTTATGGAACAACCCTATGTGGGACCTGTCAACCTGGGTAATCCCTACGAGTTCACCGTGATGGATTTGGCGAACAATATCATGGCGCTGACTGGCAGCAAGTCAAAAATCGTCCACACTGCCCTGCCCAAGGACGATCCTTGTCGGCGCAAGCCGGACATATCCCGCGCGACCAAACTCGGCTGGGAGCCGAAAGTGCCTCTGGGCGACGGTCTCAAGCTGACGATAGATTATTTCAAGTCAATCTAGGCGTACCTCATCGTCATCAAGGACGCAATCGCCGTGCCTAGCGCGAATGAAATGATGAACGACGTCACGAACCATACTGCCCATACCTTTACTGCGTTCATCCAATCCAGGTTGTATCTTGTCTTTACGAGCCATAACGCGAGTGCCACTCCTACGACTATCCATTGCACGATTCCTATGAATGTGGCTAAGACGGACATAAAAGGTCCTATTGGAATCGCGAGTGATATGGTTCCGAGAACCAGATTGCATAGCGTGATCCATATCGCGACTTCTAGCGCGGCTTTCCTCAGGCCTCCTGGGACCTTGAATATGGTTGCGGACACCCACAGCAACAGGCTGTTTATTGCCCATCCTAATATCGCACCAACGAGCAACATCACCAATGCAGTCACGCTTATCATTTTGTCACCTCACTTGACAATCAATGTCCCCAGCATTTTCCTGTGGTCTTCGCCGCAGTAAATTGAACACCTGAACTCGAATTCTCCTGCCTTGTCAGCTACGAACTCGAATTGCACTTCGCCGCCGGCGGGTATCCTTTCATCGATGTCGTATTCAGCTATGGCGATGCTGTGGTCGACATCTATGCTGCGCGCCCTGATTCTAACGGTGTCTCCTTTGTTGACTTCGATCAGGTTCGGCTCGAACGAGAATTGCCTGGCAATGATCTCGAATTCCTTGGCTTCTCCGGAGGAATCCATTCCAGTGTTGATGATGACTTGCTTCGCGGGCGCGGATTGCGGCGCCTCGGTGGCGCAGGCTGTCAGCGACAGCAGCGCGATTATGGCCAATGCGATGATTTTTTCCATATGCTGTTTCGTGGTACTGTCGTATATAATTCTTTTCGCGCTATAGTGCAATAGTATTATATCGTCGCTCTTTACAACAAGTTGCTGTGAGGATATCGTAAATTATTTTTAATATGGAAAATAATACAACCAACGACGGGAAACTGAAGTTCCTCGATGAGCCCTCGGAGGAAGAGGTAGTCAAACGTATGTTCCACCCGTTGGTCTTGAAATGGTTCGAAAGTCGGTTCCCCTCGCTTTCTTTGCCACAGCGGTTCGCTGTTCCTTTGGTGCACTCGCGCCAGAATATACTGGTCAGCGCGCCGACAGGAGGTACCAAGACATTGACTGCCTTCCTCGCGATACTGAACGAGTTGGTGGACAATGCAACTAAAGAAATACTGGAAGACCGGATCTACGCAGTCTATGTCTCGCCTTTGAAAGCGCTAAACAATGACATTCTCGTTAACTTGATCGAGCCGCTGAAAGAGATGGAAGAACTGGCGGGCAAGCGCCTGGGCATACGTGTCGCGGTGAGGACAGGAGACACTACTGCCTATGAGAAGCAGAAGATGCTGCGCCATTCGCCGCACATTCTGATAACCACTCCCGAATCTTTGGCCATAGTGTTGGCTGCGCCTAAGTTCTGCGAACTGCTGAAGAAAGTCGAATGGGTGATTGTGGATGAGATACACGCTCTTGCAGAAAACAAGAGAGGAGTGCACCTTTCGCTCACGATGGAACGGCTCGAGCGCATACCTGGCCATTATTGCCGCGTCGGTTTGAGTGCTACCGTGGCTCCCATAGAGGACATCGCAGGATTCCTGGTGGGTCCTGGCCGGGAATGCCTCATAGCGGAGGTGCCTTTGCAGAAGACCCTCGACCTCGCAGTTCTTAGTCCGGTGGACAACTTGATAGACACTCCCCATGATGAGATGCACTTGAAGCTCTATGCTTTGATGGACAAGCTCATCCAGGAACACAAGACCACTCTTATATTCACCAACACCCGTAGCGCCACCGAGCGCGTCGTCGATACATTGAAGGACCGCTTCCCGAAGAACTATCTCGAGAACATCGGCGCCCACCATGGATCGTTGAGCGCCACGCACCGCCGCCAGATCGAGAAACGCATGCGCGACGGTACGTTGAAAGTCGTGGTGTCAAGCACTTCTTTGGAATTGGGCATAGACATCGGTTACATCGATTTGGTGATCTGCATGAGTTCGCCGAAAAGCGTGGCGCGTTTCCTGCAGCGCGCGGGCAGGAGCGGCCATCGTTTGCACGAGACCGTGAAAGCGAAGTTGCTCGCCATGGACCGGGACGACCTGTTGGAATGTGCCGTTCTTCTGCGCAATGCCATGGATAAGAAGATTGACAGGATCCACATCCCGACAAATTGCCTCGACGTGCTCGCCCAGCAAATCTATGGTATGTCCCTGGAACAGATCTGGGTCGAGGAGGACGCGTTCAACCTGGTCAAGAGCAGCTGGTGCTACAAGGAATTGGAACGCAAGGATTTCGACGCGATAATGCGCTACCTGGCCGGAGAATATGTCGACCTGGAAGACCGGCACGTCTACGCGAAGATCTGGCGCGAGGATGGCAAGTTCGGTAAGCGCGGCAAGCTCGCGCGATTGATTTACATGACCAACATCGGCACGATTCCCGATGAGTCATTCATCCGTGTCAAAATCGGCGACCAGGTCATAGGCCATCTGGATGAGGGATTCCTCGAGAAGATGCGCCCCGGCGACGCGTTCGTGCTGGGAGGGGACACCTACACTTTCAAGTTCAGCCGCGGCATGGTCGCCCAGGTGAGCGCCACCGCGGACAGGCCGCCGACAGTGCCGCGCTGGGCGAGCGAGATGCTTCCTCTGAGTTTCGACCTGGCTATGGACATCGGCAGGTTCCGCCGTTTGCTGGCCGACAGGATAGCTGCCGGCGAGAAGAACGTTATTCCCTGGATCAAGGAAACACTGCGTTGCAACGACCTTGCGGCCAAGGCAATGCACGATTATGTCAAGGAGCAGCTGGACTACGTCAAGGTTGTGCCCGACGACAGGACGATATTGGTCGAGTACACAAAGTCCGAACATGGTCCGAGGGCGATAGTGCACGCGCACTTCGGCCGCAGGGTCACAGACTGTCTCAGCCGGGCGGTGGCTTTCGTTATAGCCAAGACAGAGCACCGTGATGTCGAGCTCGGCATCAACGACCGCGGTTTTTACGTTGGGGCTGACAGGCGCGTGCGCGTGGGCGAGGCGTTCCGTTTGCTCAAGGCGGACAAGCTCGCGATGATAATGCGCCACGCCATAGACAACAGCGAGGTGTTCCGCAGGAGATTCAGGCACTGCGCCATGCGTTCGCTTATGATATTGCGCAATTACATGGGCCGCACAAAGCACGTCGGCAGGCAGCAGGTCAGTTCAATGATTCTTTTGCGCGCGCTCGAGCGCATCGACCGTGATTTCCCGATACTCAAAGAGGCGAGGCGCGAGGTACTCGAGGATCTGATGGACATCGAGCATACCAAGGAGATAATTTCAGGAATTGAATCGGGCAGGATAAAATTGGTCGAGATTGACACCGAGATTCCATCTCCGTTCGCCTTCGAGCTGGTCCTGCAGGGCTACACTGATATCATGAAGATGCAGGATCGCCAGGAGTTCCTGCATAGGATGCACCAGATGGTGTTGGCTAAGATAGAATTGCAAAAAGCGAAAGAAAAGAAAGGTCCTTCTAAAGATCCGGTTCCCTATGACTTCTAGTTGCCAGCACCGGAGACTAATTTCTTCGTGTGCGCCGCTTTCCAGTGGGATTCCAAAAGTACCTTGCGGACTTCGAGTTCTTCCCTGAGCTCTACGACCTGCGCCTCATAGAAATCGCGCTTCGCGCTGTGGCCGCGGGTGTGGTCCAGTAAGTATTCTGCCGCTCTTAGCTGTTTCATCAGTGATCTTGCGAGGTCTGCTTCTGAATCAGCCATCTGCAGGCGCAGTACTCTGTCGTTGGACTGGTATGCTCTGGCGGGTTCAGTGCCGAAAATCCGCTCTATCCTAAATCCGTCGTATGGTTGGTTTGTCATCTTCACTCCATCTGCGGCGACCGTCTCCTCTTTATAAGCCTTTCGGTTGTATTCACTTGTGAGTGGTTAAATACGAGGGAATTGTGGGTTTTTGTCGACGGAACGCCCAACGCTTAAATAGCATTGGTTCAACACAGTTCTGGGTGGTTTTGATGAAGCTGATAATTCCTTTACTGATAGTGGCGATGTTGGCGCTTCCGGCGCACGCAGTCGTCATAACAAACATAGAATACGGTAACTACACCGTTGATACTCGCGGCGGCCAGGGCGTAGTGTTCGACACCAACTCGACCGTTTCGAACGATGTCACCGGCGCCGCGATTGTTGACGACTCCACCACCTGCGATCCCCGCCAGGAGAAGTGCGACGATGCTGACGACGGTTCCAGTTCAGATGGTTCTGATCGAGGCACGGACAGCCAAGATGGCCCTGTCGATGAACCCGAAGAACCCGTTCGCGAAGAACAGCCTGATGATGGGCCTGAGGTCGAGCTGGTGTTCGACATCGAGGGCGACGCGGAAGAATCCGATGGCGACTGCGACTTCAAACTTTTCATCGACGGCCACGCAATACTTGAAAGCGTGACCGTCAACCGCACTTTCGAGTTCGGTCTAAGGTTGCCTCCCAGGAGCTATCTGAGAAGCCTTCGAGCTGTCAGCGATGACCTCGCCGTGCAACGCGCGCTCAACGCCGTCTTCTTCAAGATGGTGGGCAGACGCTCGAACTCCTGCGATCCTGTTACTCGGGACGTGACTGTGCCCAAGCAATTCCCTGCCGGCGACTATCCAGTCAGGATAATCGCGATAGTGATTTCCCCTGGAGAGAGGCCCGAGCGTATTGAGCTCGAGACCATAATCCGTCTCGAAGGAAAAGGCGGACTCACCATGCTTCCGCGCGATGCAAGGTCCATAATGGCCGCTCGCCTGATGGAACGCGAGCCAGTGCGCCGCGACGCCAACTGGGAAGACCTCAACGAGGAAGACTTAAAGCGCCTCGGCATCACTGAAGATGATTACGAAGAGGGAATGATGCTGCTTATGGCGGGCAAGAAGGCCGCCGCGGCCGCGCTCCTTGGAGACCTGTCGCCTGCCGGCGAAGAACGCCGCGAGATGTCCGAGGACATGCTGGATAAGATGGACAGCAAGCTGCGCGACAAGATAAAGTCCCGTTTGGGAAGGCGCGGAATAGATCCTGTCGTCGAGGCAAGGGTGTTCGAGTTCGAGCACGACGGCAACACTTTGCTCAAATCCCGTCTTGTCATCGAAGTTCCTGCCGAGGATGAGCTGCAGGACGGTTCGGTGGTCGTCGTTATCCCGAAGAGCGTGGCCCAGAGCGTCGCCGACATAGTGTTCGAGAACCCTGACTTCGAGGTCATAGAGGACGATCCTGTCGTCAAGTGGGCGTTCGGCGCCGTCAAGAAGGGAGACACTGCAGAAGTCGCGATGACCGTCGATGGCGATGCTTCAGGTGAGGATGTCGTGGCCATCGCCAGCGGAGTCAAGCCGTCTGCCTGGACTAAATTCTGGCTCTGGATAGCCGGGATGTTCAGCTAGATAATTCTAGTCTTTTATTTTTTTAATATCTTTCCAGGGTTCTTTCTTCTGCCAGCCCTCGATCCAATGGTCGGGCACGATGTTGCACAACGCAGCGACGTCGCCGACGTGCTTGGCCATGGCCGTTGTCTTGATTTCGACGCCTTTTGTGAGCGAAGGCATGCCGTAGTAGTGGATGCGGTGTTCAAGGAGCGGCTGGAGCACGTCGCTGTCGTTCCAGACGCTGCCGCCAAGCACCAATAGCTTTGTGTCAGTGAGTGCGACGACCGAGGCGAGCGCGTCTCCTACGTGGGCCGCGGCTTCTTTCACTGTCTCCAGGGCGGCAGGGTCTCTTCCTTTCCGGTAAGCATCGAAGATTCCCTGACAGTCTATCTTCGGTAACCGCCAATGATTCCTGCTGTTATACCTATTTTCGATTGCCGGACCCGCGGCAAGCGCTTCGAGGTGGTTGAGTCCTCCGCAGCCGCAGGGCACATCTCTAGCGGATTGCATCGTTATGTGGCCGAAATGCCCGGCATTGCCTTGCTTTCCTGAAACCATGCGGCCGTCCGCGAATAGCGCGCCGCCGATGCCGGTGCTCCAGGTGAACCAGCCGAAATTAGGAACTCCTTTTGCGATGCCGAGCTTGTATTCGGCCCGGCCCGAGGATACGCAGTCGTTGTCGCTCTTCACAGGTATGCCCGGGAATCTCTCTTCCAGAACAGGGTCCAAGGGAACGAATTCCCAGTCGTTCAGATTGCCGTCGTTCTCGTCTTTTGCTCCACAGATGTTGGGAGTCTTGATTACGCGCGCCTCTCTATTATTGTAGTTGATGTTGATGAACGGGCTGCAGGTGCTTATGCCTATTCCTCCGAGATTCTGGATTCGAAGGGATGCCTCGGATATTACCCGATAAATCATCTTGGCAGCGGTATCCGGAAGTCTTGTCATCGGTCCTGTCTTTGGCGTCGGTTGTGAATATTTGTATAGAATCCTGTCTTTTACGGCGACGCACACCCTCATGTTGGTGCCGCCGAGGTCGATGCCTGCGTAGTATTCAAGTGCCATTATGTCCCTCCAATTTGTTTCGTGCGATATCCTTGTTTATAAAAGCGTTAGGTACGAGGGTTATCGCGCTTCCTTCAGAAACTACCCAGCGTGCTCTGGTTCTTCGGCGTGGTGGCGGCGTGGATGTCGACGCCCATTACTTCGAAGATCCGCTCTACGGCGGGCAGCACCTGGTGGTCGGCGTAGTATTCCCCGTCATAATCGTCCTGCGTGGATTCTTGGGGTAGCCTGACTCTGTCGCGGATGAGTCCTTTTCTTTTGGTTATTATGTATTCTATTCTGGTTCCCTGGCCGACCGGCACTCCTGAGTCTCGCATCCTTTCCGCGGCGGCGACGTGCGGCCCCTTGGCCTCGTATTGGTCGATGTTGCGCGTCAGGGCTGTTTTTATAACGACGTCTTCTATCGGCAGCGCGTTCTTCCTCAGTGCCTCCACCGCGTCCATAACGATGCGTTGCGCCTTGGCCACGTCCTTATCCTTCAGTATGGTCACCAAAACTTCGCGCTGCACCCGTCGCGCCACCGGGCTGACGTTGCGCCTGACGACCTCGAAGCCGCGGATCTTCAGCTTTCCGTTGTCGTCTATCAAAGCATATCTTTTCTTGGCGCCCGCTTCCGTGGTCTTTGTGGAGACGAACATGCCTGCAGTGAAGAAGCTCTCCAATTCCAGTTCCATCAATCCTGGCAACGTGCTGTTGACCTTGTCCGCGAACATCGCTGCCTCTTCCCGTGTCTTTCCGTTGAGCTGCAGGAAGGCGCTGTCCGTGTCGCCGTATAGCACCTTGAACCCGGCGTCGTTGGCCATTCGGACCACTTCCTGGATGTGGAACCTCGCCCAGGCCGTTGTTGCCTGGCCGCACTCGAAGCAGTACCATCTGGCGGGCGCGAATCCCAGGTAGCCGTAGAATGCGTTGGCAAGCACCTTCAACCCTTCGCTTCTTGCCACCAATAACGGATCCTTGTTTTCCTTGAGTAGTTTCTTTATGCGCGCACGGTGCGTGATTATGTCCTCGATTATCCTCGCGAGGAATCCTCTGCGTCTTTTGCAGAACCACATCTGCGTGTCCGGCACCATGTCCTTGCCTTCGCAGCACGAGCAGTTCAGCATTCCTGGAGATATGTTGTGGCTCGCGATTATGCTGGGGTAGAGCGAGCGGTAGTCGAATACTGCTATGTCTTCGTACATCCCTGGCTTGGGCTCGATGACAATCGCGCCCTTGAAGCGCATTGCCTCTCGCTTCGCCTGGTCCCGTCTTCCCGGACGGTTAGGGACCAATTCGTTCGCCAATGACGCCTGCCTTATGATGAACCATTCTACGAGTTGCGAGAACGACATCCTTGTGGCGTCGGAAGGCAATATGCCGACGAGCTTGACTATCTCTATCATGTTCGGAAGTATCTTGAGCAGCAGGTCGTGGGTTAATTTGGCGTCATGCAGGTTGTACTTTGCGAATTCCGCCAAAGATGGATCGTTCTTGTCCCAGTGATCGGCGAGGCGCTCTATGTCGACCTTCTTCTTCTCCTCTCCCAGCAATTCCTTCGCCACATTGTCCAGGGTGTAGCTGTCCGTCTGCATACCCTTCGACATCACTCTCCTGACGAAAGGCAGCACGTCCAGGTGGGTCAATCCGGTGAATTCCGCCACCGTGGTGTCCCTGCCGCCTATTTTCAGCTCGCTGAATTCCCAACTCAGGTCCAGCTTGATCTTGTACTTGTCCGCCCGCGTCTTCAGGTAGGGCAGGTCGAAACCGTCTCCGAAGTAGGTGGTGATTATGTCAGGCTCGTAGTCGTCGATGATTTTCTTCGCCCTTTCGAGCATCTCTGACTCGCTGTCGAGGCATTCCGCGCCCTCGACCTTCTTCCAGGTCAGCACTTTCTTGAGTCCTTCTCCATATAATGCGAGCATGACAATCGGGTGCTGTTCAGGAAGCGAGCGTCTTCCCTGCGGGTTGTAGGTCTCGATGTCCAGCGCGATGATCTTGGGCTTGGCCAGCGTCTCGTCGCTGACCTGGCGAACTTCCGTCGCCTCGAACACCTCTGCCCTCGCCGATTCCGTTGTCGGCTCGCAGTCAGCCTCGATGAGCGTGAAAGGCGTCAATCCCTTGTCGATCAGGTAGCGCCGGACGAAAAGTATGTCCGCTTCCAACACGTCCCTTACTTCAGGCAGTTTCCTGCACGCTTCCCTCAATGAAGGCACGTTCTGCGGCAAGTCAACGAAGACTTTCAGCGCATCTATCTCGTGTTCGTTCAGTTTCTTCTTGACTCGTTCGACGCGCACGACCTTGCCCTTCGCGAGCGTCAATTGTTCCAGCGCAGGCGTCGGATCCTGGCCCGGCATGGCGAGCACCCAGAAATATGGCTCGAAATTGTCCTTGACTATGATGCGCTTGCCGTCCTCTGTCCTGCCGAAGAGATAGATGACTGCCTTGGTCGTCACCTTGTACGTCGCGTCCAGCAAAAAGAATCGTATTGTTGCCACGAAGCGGGAACAATCACCCAGCTATAAAAAGGTTGGTCGGGGATGGCGAGTGGACAGCGGATTATTGAGCTGAATCTTCATCTTTTGTATATCTCAAATCTCTTCGGGTCCTTCTTAGCGAGCTTCGATAATGCCTTGTCGAGTTCGGGCCTTATCTCGAGCGAATACATCAGGCATACCTTTTACGCAAAGCCGCCAAGCTCCCGATCTTGATGGGCTTCTGGCGGCCTATGTGATTTGCCTTCTCCACATACTCCGGGCGCAACTCAGGTTCAAGAATCGCCTCTTCATACTGCTGTGCCATGAGGTCTATCGCGCTGGATTTGTCCTTCAGGCAGTATTTAGCCTTGATGACGTTCAGCACTCTGTTCGATTCGTCGCTTATGTTTATGATTGCTTGCACCATTAATATCACCTATATTCTGTATTAATATGGTATTAATATATAAACATTGTCATCAGGTGGAATTGTCTCTGATTTTTCATACTATGACGAATCCAGCGGGTTGCGTATCCTGCTCACGCTCGTTCTGGCGACACGCGCGTATCTCTGCGTGGTCTGTATCCTTTCGTGGCCTAATAGCGCCTGGATGTAGCGTATGTCCGTGCCTTGCTCGAGCAGGTGCGTGGCGAAGCTGTGCCTTAACGAATGCGGCGTGACCTTGAACGCGATGCCCGCGCGTTTTGCCGCCGTTGCCACGACTTCCTCAACGCTTCTCGGGGAATAAACACCTTTCCTGCCTTTGAATATTATGCCGTCGTCCAGCGCTTTGATGCGCTCGAGCGCCGTCTTGCCGATGATCGTGATTCTGTCCTTGCCGCCCTTGCCCTGTCTGACTTTCAGCGTGGCTGTATTGAAATCGATATCTTCCTTCCTCAAGGCCAGGAGCTCGCTCAGGCGTATGCCTGTCGAGTAAAGTAATTCGGTGACTATTTTGTGCTTTAGATTGTCCGTCTTCGCGATCATTCCCCTCACTTGCTCTTTCGACAGCACGTCAGGCAGCTTCTGCCTGCGTTTTGGCAACGGCACGTTCTCGGCGTTCTGCCCTCGCGCGTTCTTGAGGAAGAAGTCGATCGCCGCGCTCGCCAATCGTACTGTTTCTGACGCCTTGCCCGCGTCTATGAGCGCGAGTACGTACTGTCGCTTGGTCATTCCGGACGACACGAACCTCTTAGCGTGGTAGGCGTACGCTTCTGCCGTCCTCGGGCTCAGCCCGCGCAAGCGGATCTCCTCGCGCAAAAGGGACATCTCTTGTTCGCTGGCGTCTTGTTCCATGGTGTTGTCTTGTTCCGTGGTGTTGTCTTGTTCCGTGGTGTTGTCTTGTTCCGT
>CAYSVV010000011.1:0-11459 GCA_964434695.1 uncultured Methanosarcinales archaeon | reverse complement strand
GGATTTACGCAAAGCAAGCAAGGCGCTGATTAGCTCGGCTGTGTCCAGCTCCGGTTTTTTACGCCCGAATATCGAACCAAAGAATCCCATGGTTATGCTTTACAAACAGAATATAAAAATCTGGCGACACATATATAAATAAAAGATGTCTGACGAGGGCATGGAGTTTTACCGCAACCTGGGCACGACAGACAGGATTGTGCGCACGATATTGGCTTTCGCCATAATCGCGACCGGCTTCCTGTTCACAGGAGTTGTTTCGATAGTGCTCTGGATCGCGGCGGCGATACTCCTGGTCAACGCAGCCACTGGATTCTGCGGACTCTACGCAACTCTTGGAATCAAGACATACAAGAAATGCAAGGAAACGCAGTCAGCCACCAGAGACATAGAGGCAGCGAAGCGATTACGCGCAGAAGCAAACATCAATGTGCAGGTGAAGGACAAGCCAATGCCCGAGCCTGAACTGCTGGCGCCGATAAAGGTCGTGAGAAAAGCAAAGCCAAAAAAGAGAAAGGTTTCGAAGGGAAAACTTTCCAAGAAAAAACCTAAAAAGTAGATTGCACGGAAAAAAAAGAGGTGAACTGAATGAAGGTCGACATAAACATGTCAGCATTTGACAGAGTCCTGCGCGCTGCCGCAGGAGGCGCATTGATAGCCCTAGGACTGTACGCGATACCCCCGATGAAGTGGGTCGCGATAATCGCAGGTGCGATATTGGCGTTCACAGGCCTGTTCGGTCACTGCTGCATATACAAGGCACTGGGCGTAAGCACACTTCCTCACAAGAGGGCGATGCCACGAACCAGGAAAGCCACGCGCAAGACCAAGAGAAGGCGCTGATTAGATTTTTTATTAACTTTTTATGTTCCAAAGAATTATAAGCAACTTGTCCTCGTATTTTTTACATGGGAGATGAGACGCTCAAGAAGATAGAGGAACACGTCCTGAAATCCGCCATCGAGGTCGTGCGCAAGGAAGAAGGCGCGCTGTTCGTCATAGGGGAAGTGGACTACGACGTTCTTCTTGGACAGAAATTCCAGCCGTTCTCGGTCTTCGACCCGGGCGCTGTGAAGACGCTTGTCGGTCTGGCCATCGTTGACGGCGCGGTGATAATAGACGCGCAGGGCAACGTCAAGGACTACGGCGCCCTGATCAAGAACACCCAGCCATTCAAGGGCTTCGGCACAAGGCACGCGGCCGCCTTGACGGCTTCAAATAACGGCAACACTTCGATACTCTGCTCGGAAGAGGAGCGCAAGGTCAAGATATTCAAGAAAGGAAAGCTCATAATGCAAGTGGACGCGCTCCAACGCGACATAGAGAAGAAAGTTCCCGAGATAAGCAACCTGCTGGAAAGCAACGACGTCAAGTCATTGCTCGAATCCCTTGGCATAGGTTTCGTGGGAACGGCCGCGGTTTCAGTGCTGGCGCCTGCCATTGGCGTGGCGTTCATACCAGGCGTCCTGGTCTTCGGCGGCGGCTACTTCGCGATAAAGAAGCTGCTTGAGAACAGAAAGTAGCGCTTTCTACGACACGCCTCCGCGGGGATTTGAACCCCGGTCTGAGCCTGTCTCCAGCGTTATGCGGATTCTGTCGGAGGGCCCCATACTGTCCAAGCTATACTACAGAGGCAGAGCTTTGCTAAGCAAGAATAGTGTATTTAAACGTTAGCAGTGAAGAATATTGAAGAAAAATAAGAAAAAACAGAATCTTACGCTGCCTTTTTGAGCTTGGCAGCGGCTTCCTTGCCTAGGATCTTCCAGCACTCGTGGGGGCCAGAAGTAGCCTTGGCAACCGCGAAGTTGCGTCCGCTCTTCTCGACGAGCCTATACTTGTCTGTCTTGAACTTTGCCTTTGACTTAACGTCATAAAACTCGAGTGTTTCTCCCATTATATCCACCTCGCAGGTTGTGACAACAATGTTGCCTATACAGTGCGTCTTGCCTGACATTTTTAAACCTTATGCGGGAAAATCGACTGTGGAGAGTGTTATCGTCGGAGAATTTTACCTGGAAGTTAATAATTTCAATATTGAAAAGAATAACCAAAAAAAATACTCAACCTTCCACGAACAGCCTGTGCTTCTCCCTGCCAGCCAACTCAGACACTATCCTACGCACAATCGCGCGCTCAGGATCAGGAATCAGCTTGGTGCGCTCGCGGATGTCAGAAAAGCCAGAGAACGGCTTATCCTGGCGGCGCTCAAGCAGTTCCCACATGTGCTTCTTTCCGAAGCCAGGTAGGAGCTCGATGCTGTGCGTTCGAATGTTCAAAGGCCCGGCCTTGTTGAAGAACTCGACAAAGCGAGCCTCCTGGGACTTGACAACCTCCATGAGGACGTGCTCCAGCTCGCTCTTGGCAGTGGGAGTGAGGTCATCCGGCGTCAAACGGCCAGTTATGGAGCTTACCTTGTCGCGCTTGCCATCGCCGATGTAGACCTCTTCATAGGGCTGCAGGAAAACACCAGGGCGGACGACCGCCTCGAGAAGCATGAACTTTGTCTTGCCTACCAGCTGAGCGACAGGCAACTTGCGCTGTCTTGGGTCGGATGGACTGCCATTAGGAAGGAAGTCGAGTACGATAGCATACTCTTCTCTGACGTGCTTGTCATCGTTCCGGTCCATGACGAATATCCCCCTGTCAAATTAAGTAAACTGAAATACGGCCAGAATAAAAACCTTTGCTCAGTCGACGAACGTCTTGACTGTTTCGGCTATCTTCTTCATGTTTTCCGTGGTCACGGTCAATGGATAGCCCTGTAGAACGATCTTGACTTCGGCATCGGTGACCGGAAGGAGATCGACGATTTTCACGAGTTGCTGGTCCCTCAAACGGGGAATCTCCAGCTTTCTCAAAGCTTCGAGGAGCTCGGTGGCCTTCTTGATCGAAAGCGGCTTGAGACTGTCCAAATGATCGAGCGTCTTCTGGGCACGGAAGTTGAGCTCTTCCTTGACCTTCTTGAGGTGCTCACGGACTTCCGACGAAGATACCGGCTGCTCGGATATGATGTTCAATGTCATTATGCCTTCCTAAGATGCACCGGGTGCACCACCATTCGCTTGGTCTTGGATTTGTCCTGTATCTCGATCATATAGCAGTGGCCGCTCTTGGCGACGACCTTGCCGCGTTTGCCCCAGAATCTAGAGTGGAAAAATCCCTTCTGAACAGCAGGCTCGCCGACAAGAACCACGACTTCTCCAGCCTCGTAGGGCTGGTAATATCTCTGGAGTGAAATCTTGCCCTTGGTTCGCACGTGCTTTCTCATAAGCCGACGTGTTTTGCGCCTTGGACCGCCCTTGCGTTTAACCATGTCTGCGTGGGACAAGCACCCGTTTAAAAAGCTAGCGGTCGCCCTGGCGTATCCATTATACAATGATGAAAAAACTCCATCAAAACATAACGTTTAAATATCGCTACGAGAACAACGCATACGACGGAAACGTCGCAGAAGGAGGAGAGCAATGGGAATTTTCACGCGCATCAAA
This sequence comes from uncultured Methanosarcinales archaeon, assembly GCA_964434695.1. GTDB lineage: Archaea > Nanobdellota > Nanobdellia > Woesearchaeales > ARS49 > CAYSVV01. Next base: position 7,971 of record CAYSVV010000011.1, on the reverse strand, counting down.
GGTAAGTTCACCGGATCGGAATATGATGAGATGCCTCGCACCGAAAGTGGATACTTGGAGATCGACAAGCCGCTTTCCGATGACAGAAGCAAAGTGCTCGTCAAACCGTTCGTTCTCGACGATTTCGAGAGCATAAAGCCGGTCGTCGACACGCTGCGCGAGGGACGCACCATAGTTCTGCTCAACATAAGGCCGCTGAAAGACAGCGACATGAGCGAGCTCAAGAGGGCAATCAACAAGCTCAAGAAGACCGTGGATGCCATAGACGGCCAGGTCGCCGGCTTCGGCGAGGACTTCATCGTCTGCACGCCGAGCTTCGCCGTCATAGAAAAGGGCGGAGACGACTCTTCGGTAATCGATTAACGGTTTCTTTTTACTTTTTGATTCACAATCATCAAGAAAGTATTCTGGTCAGGCGATTCCATGGCAACAACCGTCAACGGTACAGAAATAGCCGACCTGGAAATGCGCATGGCGGCATTCCATCGAGCGTATGATTTGAGGCCGAACGTGAATCTCAGCGTGTTCCGGAGGGAAAAATCCCAGTTCATGAATTGCGACGTCCTTGAAATCCGGCCTGACGCGTCCATTGAAAGAGTCGAAGCTGTACACAGCAAGCCCTATGGGCATCTCGTGTCGCAAAAGCCAGGAGAGCTGGTGATCCGCATAGACTCGACCTGCTACTGGCTGCACCTGATGCCGAAAGCATTATAAACTATAGCGAGTAGTATAGTTGCTATGGCTACCACAATTCAGGTTAGCGACAGTCTCGTCGAAAAATTGAAACAGAGAAAACTCTACGACAAGGAAAGCTACGAGGAAGTCATCTGGGATCTCATGGAGGACACCCAGGAACTCAACGAAGAGACCAAAAGGAACATGGCGAAGGCGCGCGCTGAGATAAAAGCAGGCAAGACCCACACCCATGAAGAGGTCAAAAAGGCGCTAGGGTTGTGATGTACAATCTGACCTATTCGGATTCTGCCCTAAGGCAACTGAAAAAGCTCGACAAGCCGATACGCGCGAGGATCGTGACCGCTCTGGAACGGCTGAGGATACGGCCGGAATCCTGCGACATACGAAAGCTGGTCGGAATGCCAGGGCATCGCATGCGAGTCAGTGATTACCGCGTCATATTCGACATCGAGAAGGACAAATTATTGATTCTCGTTCTTGATGTCGGCCACCGCAAGAACATATATGACTAGCGCAACCTTTTTGAATAGGTGAATCTGATTCTGACCTGATGAAACACAATCCCGAGATAAAACCGCACGGCAAGGTCGAAGTGCTCGAGGGAGAACTATGCACCTTCTGCCACAAGAAGACACTCACGCTCTCGCAGGCAGAGGACGACATCCCCTACTTCGGCAAGGTCTTCGTCTTCGGGATGAACTGCTCCTCCTGCGGCTACCACAAGGCAGACATCGAGGCGGCCGAGCGCCGCAAGCCGGTGAAGGAAACTTTGGAAGTCAAGGATGAAAATGATCTCAAGGTCAAAGTGGTGCGCTCCAGCGAAGCAACACTCAAAGTGCAGAACGTGGGCACGATGGAACCGGGCGAGAACGCCGAAGGTTTCATCACCAACGTCGAAGGGGTGCTGCAGCGCTTCGCTAAGATGACGGAGCAGCTCAAGGAAAGCGCCGAAGATGACGAGGACAAGGAAAAGGCGCGCAAGATCATCAAGAAACTGCACAGGGTGATCGCCGGAATGGACTCCATCAAGATAACCCTGGAAGACAAGAGCGGGAATTCCGGTTTCGTGAGAGAACAGTGAGCGAGAGCTCACGCAATGCTATAAAAAATTTGAAAAAATGCACTTACTCACGTAGGCATGCCACGAATATCATCTGATAGTTGGCTGCGATAGTTCTGGTGCAGGTTGATTAGGAACAAATACGGCACCTTTTTGTGTATCAGGTAGTGTATGGTATTGACCAGGCCGTTGCGGTGCGAACGACAACGCTTATTGCGGGTCTGGAAAGGATCGCCCATCAGAACGGTTTTGGAATTTATGCCCGCTCGCTCGATACACATCTTTGCGATGTCCACGGTGAAGTTCTGCACCTCGTCTATGACTATGTACGCGTGCGAGAGCGACCGCCCTCCCATTTCGCCGGGCCAGGTGAGTTCGACAGCTTCCTGCCGCGGAGGCAGATAACCGATTAGACTGCTGCGCTCGTCCTCAATCTTCTCTGCCTTGCGCTTATCGCCGACGTCGTTCGAGTGCCGAGGATGCAGGAACATCTCCTTGAAGTCAAACTGGCGGTCCATGACAGTCTCCTTGTGCGCGTCTGCGTATGGCTTTAGCAGGCCCTTGAGCTTATCCCACTCAGTACCCGGCTTGAATCCGATGTGCATGTCTGCATCTTCGCCACCCATCAGAGTCATGGCCTTGAGCAAGAGCATCTTGTCATATAGCGTCTCCCTATTGACTGGCCAGCCGAATAATTGGCGCTCGTTCTTCGAGAACTTGAGCATCTGGAAAACCGCGCTGCAATAACCGAGCACAGTCTTTCCTGATCCTTGAGAACCACAGAGACACACGGTCGAGCAATCAGGATTGAGCAGACCATATTGGAGCGCCAGGAACTGTTCGAAATCATATGGCTTTATGCCAAGGATGTTGTCATCCACCCATTGCCCTATTCTCAACTGCCGAGCGTAGTCGCTCTCGGGCAAATAGACAAGCCGCTCGTCGCTCGTTCCAGTGATGCGCGTCCCAGGTCCATTCCGCCTTAATTTCGCGACGATACGCGCATAGATATCGTGTTTGTCTCCGGGGAACCGTATGAACTTGTTGACGAACAGCGGGTGCTCGTCGCCGATGTGCTTTCGCACATCTGACAATGGAAGACCTTCCTCGCCAGCATCATGTAGTGCGGATTCCAGTTTCTGCGTGCCTTCGATGACACCTTCATTCACCACATCCTCATCTATCCTGAGCGCTTTTGCAGGCTCGACAATCATACCTCTTTCTTGTAACTGGATCTCATACTTGTCGCGATTTGTGATGAAAACAGGACGTTGCCCCCCTTGCAGGTTGAGCGCCTGCTGGATTGCTCGCTCCAAGGATACCGCACTCTCGACATAGCTAGGCGAACTGCCCTGGCGCTTCTTCTTGCTTGAGCTCCTATCCTCTATGAACTGCATATCCAAACCCTGTAGAATCTCTATCACGCCACCCCGGGCACCTCGCTCATGGGCAGTGCGACGCTGCTGAACAAGATATGCGAGGACCTCACGTGCCTTGAACGAGAGATTGTCATCGTTGCCACTGTCAGGATCTATTTTGTCGAGCAGGCTGAATGGGATGACCACGAGATTCTTATGGCGCGGGTCGCCCTCATTGCGGGGCGACTCATCTTCAGTGTGCTCGAAATGTTCTATCAGATCCACGCCGCCCGTAGCGACGACATCTTCGCATGGCACGAATATCTTGTAGTACTTTGTCATTTATTCACCCGAGGAAATGTTTACGCACTGCGTCGTAGTCCCTCATAACTATATTGTCCGCACCATGCACCATTGGACGCTCCATTATGTTACGGTACAACATCTGACCCATCCTGCCTATCCTATCTCCATATGTCGCCTTATTCATGACGCTGCGGACAATAATCGCCTTGAGAAGGATACTAGGAACCGCAGCAGGAGGAGTTGCCGAAAGGAATTTGTCAAGGAAGCGGTCGTTTTCCTGACGCAACACATTCAAGACCTGCCTAGGATCATCAAATGAGTTTGAAAGCGCATCCTCAAGACCCGCATATATGGCACCCATCTCACGCTGTCTGCGCGGCTTCTCTTCACAAGGCAACTCAGTTATCCTGCGCAACGAGTCGATGATTGAATAGCCTATTATCGCGCCGAGGGCACCCTTGTCCTCAACGATAGTACCAAAGCTCGACAACAAGTGGTGCAATTGTCTCTCATCCCCACGCAGTTCCGAGTCCGTACAATTCCCTCCTTTCATTATCTATACAGGCATAAAAATGACCACACAGTCGCGAAAAGCAAACCCATCCCCATAATGACCACTCTCGAGTGGGCATTTAAGAGCGTTTATATGCTGTAGCACAACATTCGACGAAAGCCTATTAAAGCGGGCGCCTAAAGAGGACCTATGCATAACCAATCACGACTCACGTTGAAGCCAAAAACAAGGCTTCCGCTGGACGACATTGAAACTTCCGATTTGAGGACGCTGGACAACAAGATAATTCTCAACCACCTGGATTCCTTGATAGCGGAGCGCGAGATGACGGCAGAGAAGCGCTTCGAGCTGATGATGAAGAGAAGGATGCGCTAATAGCCGAGCCAGTCCAAAACGCTTTTTCGAATATTCCTTGCGTCCCTGCTCAGCAAATCAGAGTTATTGTCCAGGCACTCCAGATGAGTCATCAGTGAGGCATAGTCGGCATCATCCGATACCTGGCGAGCATTGGCACTCTTCAATGATCTGAGTTCGGACGACAATATCCCCGCCATGTCCTCCGCCATCCAGCTCCTGCGCATGAAATCACACGACCTGATCATACTGGTGACCCGGTCTGATTCCCAGTTGCGGCCCTGGAAGAACCTCTGCGCGCGCCATAGCTTGACCTTCACGTCGCGCTTCAGACCTTTCTTCTCGCGGGCGACTTCCGACATGTAGCGCACGGCCTCGATGCGAGGGACATTGTCCCTCATCATCCTATTCACTCTCATCTCCGCGTTCATGAAAAGCTCGACGAACCGTATGGAAGAGGTATAGGCCTGCGCCATGAGGGACATGCCTTCGTAGTGGCGCTTGCTCGGCGCGCGCAGCACGCGGTAGACCAGCTCCATCTTCGGCCTGTTGAGTTTCTCGCGGCCGCAGAATTTCATCAGGCCGTCGAATTCGCGTTGTTCGTAGGACAACGCTTCCCAGGACCTGACTTCCCGTCCCTGATGACGGTAATCCCGCAGCCAGGGCCAGCGGCTGGCTATGGCCAACGCGCGACGGTATTCGTGGCGGCGTTTGCCGAGAGGAGCGCCCAATAAACCGCAAGCATAGTCTTGCTGATCATAGAGAACGACCAGATCGGTGATGACCGCGTTGTCCCATTTCTTGGGAGGACCGCACTGGATCCTGCGATAGACCTGGTCAACCTCTATGCCCAGCAGACGCTTGTAGACGCCCAAGCTTGCCGGATTCTTTTCCAGATCGATTTGAGACGAAAGCAATTGATCCATCTTCACTCGCGCCAGGCAACTAGGCACCCATATATAAAACCCGTAGAATTTACGGATTCATTTAACCACTAAATAGTAGTTAATAAACGAAAGATTTATAAAGACTGAATATTAAGCACCATAAGTCGAAAAGGGTGGAAAAGAATGATGTTCGACACTACAAGATACGCGGAAATCCTGACCGGAATAGCCAAGCACGTCAAGAGCTCTCAGCCCGAGAAAATCACGAAAATAGGCGCGTTCGGCTTCGGCACAGTAGAAGGCAGGGAACTCGTATGTTCAGCCGTTGTCGTTGACATAAGCAAAACACCCTTTGAAGTGGTCGAGAGCAAGACGATAAAAAAGAAGGCAATGGTGCCCTATATACCGAAATACACCGCCTTCCGCTTCGCCCCCGCAATACTCGAACTCTACTACGCCCTCGAAAACGAGCCCGACATCCTTTTCATCGAAGGCGAAGGCATCGCCCATCCTGACGGCGCAGGAATAGCGTCCTACGTAGGCGTGGAACTCGCCAAGGCATCCATCGGCATAGCCACGGATTTCAATGGCGAAATCGAAGGCGACGACCTCCTGGACGAAGGCAAAATCGTCGGCAAGAAGCTCCAGACGCGGCAATACAGCAAGCCCGTATTCGTTTCCATAGGACACCTGATGGATCTGGACACCGCCGTCGAGCTGGTCAACGGCACCATCGTCCCGCCGCACAAACTACCCGAACCATTGCACATCGCGCAACGCGTCGCCAACAAGGCGGCAAAGAAAATAAGAGAAGGCGAAGACCTCGAACTCGAAAGAAGCGGCACAGAAGAACCATTGGAGTTGGAAGCATGAACAAGACACTCGCGACGATCACACTCGCCTACGCGATGGCAACGACAGGCTGCGGCTACAACATCGCGGACAAGATAACCTCGCCCAGGATGGAGAAAGCGCCTGCGCAGAAACCGTCTGAAGATAAGCCAGAAAAGCAATACACTCCAGAGAATAAAGATAAGGCTCCTAAGTATGAGATACCCAAGGAGATCAGGATACCGGCAGAAACCTGCCAATACTCGAACAAAAACGCATACAGGGGATGAACAAGATGAACGGACTCTACAAGATAATTACGGGAGCGGCCATGGTCGGCACTCTCAGCGGATGCGGACGCAGGCCCATTAAGGCACCAGAACCGATCGTGATGACCGAAGAGGCCGAGAAAGAGAGAGAAGTCTCAGGCCTCGTTATGCTTGTCACCTATGAAAAGAAGATGAAAAGGGACCTGACCGTCATGTTCGGCGGAGAGACCTATGAATACGTGCATCTTTCAGCCGACGACCCCGCGAACAACGGGATCTATGTAAGACGAATCACCACCACACCTGCCAAAGAAGGAAGCGAGGTCAGGATGAAGGTGGTCGGAAACAAGATAGTCGACCTGTACTCAGTCAAAGAATAATCAATCGTCGGCAACAGACCTGCCAGGCAAGGCCGCCTTCAGGGCCTCCGTACGGATGCGCTCGCTAAGTTGCTCTCTCAACTGGCGTTTTGTTTCCTGTATTGCTATCTCCAATAAACTTGGCACGTTCCCTGCAACGGCAATCGAAGACAAAGTAGGAACTGCTTTCACCGCATCCTGCAATTGCGCACGAACGCCTTCCTTAAGTGATTGGGCAACCTGGCCTGAAATGGATTCCGCCCGTATGAAGTTACTTTTATCTCCCACTGACAAAACAGCGCCTATCGGAAGAACTTCCTTGAAATCGACCGAGTCAAGATAAGCGTCAATCTTGCGCATGGTCTCGTCCTCAGCCTGAGAAATAATCTTCTTGTAGAACCGCGGGTCCTTGGCGAGCTTGAGATTCTGAAGTTTTTCAAGAGAGCCAGACAGGCCGCTCGCGCCATCAACAACTTTTTTGAGCGCGTCCTGATCAACATCAATACTGGGTATGTCAAGACGGATAGTGCTGAAACCACCCGGGCCGGACGTCATGGCATCAATAAGGGAATCAGGCATGTTTCCTTTGGAAACGAAATCTATTATGTCGCTGACCCCAGGAGGCATATCGCCGACCAGACTCGCCGCCCCTCCGATCAATTCAGGAAGGTACGCCCGGGCATTATCGCGTAGTTCACCCGACATGGCGCCCGGGAAAGCAGCCATAAGCTCCGGCAGATTCACGCTCATAGAGACACCTGACTTGCTCGTTGACATCGAGGCTATCGTTATTGGACCGCCCTTGGTCAGCGATTTCGCTATGTCGGCGTGCAGTTGGGGCACACCCGGGCCCAGAGAAGCAAGAGCGGCGGTTATCTGCTTGGGATCCTTCACCGTCCAGGTGACTCCGGCGACCGCCCCATCAGCGAACTGCGGCTCTACAACCAACTGTACCAACGGGAGGGAGTTGCGTTCGATTTCGTCGCCGCTCCTGCGCTCGTAGTAGAACTTGGCGTTGCCTTCGCCATCCGAATCGTAGCTTATTTTCTTGTCGCCGACCTGTATGTTGAACTTGTCCTGGTCATCACCGGGACCCATCGCCCCACCGATGACCTTGATGCTGTCGGCATAACCAAGGTCGGCCGCATCCTTGCCGACGGCCATGAACTGGACGAATTTACTGTTTCCGTCTTCGCCGGAAATCTCGACCCTGCCCAGGTCAAACACGATGTTCTTGGCTTTTGAGACTTCCACGTCCAATGACCCGTCAGGAGCGGTAGAGAAGGACGGCATTGACTTGAGAGTCTCGCGCGCGCCTTTGTAGGATGAATAGGTAT